>JALTXS010000039.1 GCA_027048265.1 Desulfurococcales archaeon | reverse complement strand
GCATGACACCCAAAACGCCTATCTATGTGGCTATTCACCCACTGATGCTTTTAGAGAGTCTCCTTCTCGTCTACGTGGTTTCCCGGATCGAAAAACGCTACGGCTCGGAGCCGCATGTTATGCTCCTCGTAGATGAGGAGGAGCATGGGGTTCTTTGCAGAGAACTAGCCACAGTCTTCGAGAGACATGGTATAAAGTACACCAGCTTGGTGGCGGTGAAGGCGCCATTAGATAGGCTCTTCGCAAACAGTTTGATGGGCAAGCCGGGTCTTCATAGAAGGCTTAGAGGCGTGCTTTCGCAAGCTGTTCAGAAGCTGGGAGGAGGAGTCCTAGTACTACCCAATTGCATGGAAGGGCTTGTAAGCGTAGAGGTTTCGGGATACTTGAGAGGAATAGAGTTCCCCCTAATGGAGGTCAGGCCAGGCCTGTTGCATCCCTCCATAAACGGCATAGTCAACGGGTTTTACGGGATACCTTGCGCGGAGACCACGCTGGCATCTATGCTGGAGTTCGGTGTAAATGGAGCAAAGAGCCTCTCCCACCCTTTCCATCTCAAGAACCTGAAGGTATTGGATGTTGTTGACGAGATCGCTACGAGAATAGTGGTTGACACTGTTAAGGAGCAGAGTTTTGAGGTTCTCTTCAGCGTGCAGAAGTCTAGTACAGCCCTGGCAGGGCCAGGCACTTTAGTACCCTGTAGGATCTGTGGAGGGTTCTCAAAGTCGGAGGTCTGCCCCTGGTGTGAGCCTGTTGAGAACCTGATGCTGGGCATCGGGGTGGAGAAGTGTGAGTGAGTTCAGGACTCTCTGGCTATTTCCTCTCCTCTAATGTTACTGTATCGTGCTATGATGTAGCTAAGGAGTATCTCCAGCCTTTTGCGGTGGTGCTTTTTGATGTGTAAGAGTTTTTTCTCGAACTCAGTCGGAGTGGGCTCCTTGTCCTTGAACCACGCTTTCTTTATGCTACGGTAAATGAAGCGGAGCAGGTGGTCATAGTCCTCATCCAGGTCTACGGGATAGTTGTTCTCTATAACAAGCTTCTCGATTATATCGCTATAGTGGTATTCGAGTATCTCCAGGTTAGTCGTCTGGTGCTGCTGCCTCATAGCATGGGCCCCTGCCCTGGATTGTCATGATTATCATCTCTCTGCGGGGTTTTTAGTCTTTTAGAGACGCTCGTTACAAAAAACCAAGTATTATATTTTGTAATTATAAAATGATTTGCAAGGGGCTTTTTCATTATAAATGGAGAAAAGTTTTTATAGAACCTATCTCTCTAGTTACTATCATGAATAAGGATTCACAAAGGGTGATTGGAATGGCCGCCTATGGGATGCCCGTGCTTGTACTAAAAGAAGGTACCCAGAGAACCACCGGAAGAGATGCTCTCCGGGCCAACATAATGGCTGCGAGAATACTTGCTGAGATGCTAAAAACAAGCTTAGGTCCCCGTGGATTGGATAAGATGTTGGTGGACAGCTTTGGCGACGTAACAGTCACCAACGATGGAGTTACTATAGTCAAAGAAATGGAGGTTAACCACCCTGCGGCCAAGCTCCTGGTAGAGGTCGCGAAGGCCCAGGATGCAGAGGTCGGTGATGGCACCACCACTGCAGTGGTCCTCGCGGGCACGCTCCTAGAGAAGGCTGAGAGCCTCCTTGACCAGAACATTCACCCCTCGATAATAATTGATGGCTACAACCAGGCTATGAAGAAGGCGCTCGAAATACTGGATGAGATAGGAACCGAGGTAAACATAGATGACACCGAACTCCTGAAAAAGATAGCCAAAACCGCAGTGACAAGCAAGTACATAGGAACCGGGGCTACAATGGAGAAGCTCATCGACATGGTCGTTGATGCCGCCAGGATAGTTGCTGAAAAGGATCCCAAGGGCAAGGGATACATCGTTAGAATGGACAATGTAAAGATAGAGAAAAAGAAAGGAGGCAGCCTACTGGATAGTGTTCTGGTAAGGGGCATCGTGCTCGACAAGGAGGTAGTCCACCCCGGAATGCCCCGGAGGATAGAGAACGCCAAGATAGCACTTCTGGACACCCCTCTAGAAGTCAAAAAGCCCGAGATAACCGCCAAGATAAACATAACCGACCCGGATCAGATAAGGGCCTTCCTCGAGGAGGAGACCAGGTACCTAAAGGAGCTTGTAGATAAGATTGCTGAGACTGGCGCCAATGTCGTGATATGCCAGAAGGGTATTGACGATGTTGCCCAGCACTTCCTAGCCAAGAAGGGCATACTCGCCGTGAGGAGGGTAAAGAGGAGTGACATGGAGAAGCTGGAGAGGGCTACAGGCGGGAGGATTGTGACCAGCATAAGGGACCTCAAACCCGAGGACCTTGGCGAGGCAGCGATAGTTGAGGAACGGAAAGTTGGCAACGACAAGATGGTGTTCATAGAGGGTGTCAAGAACCCCAAGAGCGTCACCATACTCCTAAGGGGAGCCAATGACATGCTACTCGACGAGGCAGAGAGGAGCATACAGGACGCCCTGCACGTTCTACGCAACGTCATGAAAGACCCGAAGATAGTGGGCGGTGGAGGAGCTCCTGAGATAGAGCTAGCCCTCAAACTCAGGAAGTACGCAGAGAGCCTCAGCGGCAAGAGCCAGCTGGCGGCACAGGCCTTCGCGGATGCGCTTGAAGAGATACCCATGATACTAGCCGAAACCGCGGGACTCGACCCATTGGAGAGCCTCATGAAGCTCAGGCAGCTGCACAGCGAGGGCAAGGTATACGCTGGCGTGAACGCGATAAAGGGTGAGATCGTTGAAAACACCGTTGAGGACAACGTCATAGAGCCCCTGGCGGTCAAAAAGCAGGCCATAAAGAGCGCCAGTGAGGCGGCTGTCACTATATTGAAGATCGACGACATAATAGCGGCGGCTCCCCCCAAGAAGAAGGACAAGGACAAAGAGAAGGAGGGAGGAACGCCAGGCGGGATGCCTGGCGGAATGCCCGAGTTCTAACCTAGCTTAAAACACCAGTTTTTAGCCCCGGGGTTTACTGGTCTTTACCTACCTCGGGAAGACATGTTTTAATAACCTCTTCTCACGGATACAATCCCTTAGCTTCACCTTCTCACACTGACGATGGGGGGATGCGTCCTGAAAGTAGAGATCCCAGAGAGTTTGGACCATGTTATAGGACCTAAAAGACTGACACGTTATGAGCGGGCTCGCATCATAAGTGCTAGAGCCTACCAATTGGCCCTAGGCGCTGCTCCATTTATAGACGTCACCACGCTAAGCGTGAAAGATCCCATACTAATCGCTGAGCGCGAACTTGAGAGAGGAGTTCTTCCCCTGACCATAGCTAGGAAGCTGCCGGGTAGGGTTAAACAACTGGTCCCGGTCAGATGGCTTCTCGAAGCCGAGAAAAAGGCGCGGAGATAAAACGTATGGAACCCCTCGAGTTGTTTCACGAGAAACTCTATCGTCTTCCTGCTTTCTGGGATCTTTCCCCCTGCTCATGCACGTGGGGTTCCGCATGGTCTCCGAATGTAGCGGAAGGGATGTCGACTACCTGCTAATAGCCGAGAAACCCAAGGCCGCCAAGGCCATAGCGGACGCTCTCTCGCCCCGCCCCCGAAAGTGTGGGGGAAAGAGGGGGGTGCCTTACTGGGTTCTCAGTTTTGAAGGGTCTAAGGTTATGATCGTCCCCAGTGCGGGCCACCTGTTCAGCTTGGATACCAGGAAGAGGGGTGTGCCCGTTTTCGAGTATGAGTGGAAGCCACGGTATCTGGTGGAGAAAGGAGCCAGGCATACTGCTAGATTCTACAGGCTCCTCGAGAGAATGAGGGATGTGGGTAGGATCGTCGTAAATGCGTGTGACTACGACGTTGAGGGTAGTGTGATCGGGTATCATATTATTTCATTCATACTGGGCCGCAGGATGTACTACAGGATGAAGTTTTCCAGCCTCACAGGAGAGGAGCTGAGAAGGTCCTTCAGGAACCTACTCCCCCCGGACACTAACATGGTTGAGTCGGGCCTCTGCAGGCACGAGCTCGACTGGATATGGGGTATAAATAGCAGCAGGCTTCTCATGAAGGCCTACGAGGAAGGCACTGGTAGAACGAGGGTGCTTTCAGCGGGGAGGGTGCAGACACCTACTCTGGTGGAGGCGATCAAAGGATATCTAAGAAGCGTGGCGGAGCTCCCCTTACCAGAGTACATGGTCGAAGCAACGTTCAAATCACCTGAGGGCCACAGGCTCAGGGCAACCCATGTGAATAGCCCCTTCAGGGAAAGGGCTCAGGCGTCTCACGTTGCCCGCAATACTCCCAAGAACTGCATACTATCCAAGGTGGTGGAGAGGGAGGAAAAGATACCGCCTCCAACGCCCTTTAACCTGAACGACCTACAGTCCGAGGCCTACAGGATATACAGGTTCTCCCCCCTCAAGACACAGAAGGTGGCGGAGGACCTGTACCTTGATGGACTGATAAGCTATCCCAGGACCAATAGTCAGAGGATTCCGCCCACGGTTAACGTTAGTGGTATTCTGAGGAGCCTTGAGAAGCTGGGGTATGGTGAAGAGGTTAGGGTGATACTCTCCTTATCCAACAGGCCCTGGCCCCGCCAAGGGAGGAAGACCGATCCCGCGCACCCTGCCATATACCCAACTGGCAAGCCTCCTAAAAAACTAGGCGACGATGCAAAAAAATTGTACGACCTCGTGGTTCGGAGGTTTTTGGCTAGTATGATGGAGCCCGGTGTAAAGGCGAGCATAAGATATGAAGTGACCTGCAGGGCTGATAGGTTTACTGGCGATACTCTATACATGAAGGAACGGGGATGGACATCGTACTATCCTTGGAGGGGGAGAGAGGGCGAGTGGCCCGGG
>JALTXS010000038.1 GCA_027048265.1 Desulfurococcales archaeon | reverse complement strand
GTCTTCTTCAGCGTGGGTATGATGCCGTCGAACATCGCCTGGGCGTCCCGGGTCCTGAGCCCTTCTTCATAGTAGTCAAGGAGAGCATCATAGGGCTCGTCCTCATAGCCGAGTCTCTCTGCCACTTCCCGCGCAAGTGCGAAAACCTTGTCCAGGTAAGGCTTGAAGGACTGGTAGTCATCCTTCTCACGCGCCCTCTTCCACGCGTCCTGGGCCTCCACGCGGGTCTTCGCTATCTCCCCCACAAGCTCGGGGGGAAGCTTCTTCAAACGCGTTATCTCCCGGTCGAGGACCCTCACCACACCCCTCTCGGGGTCGGTGAGGCCATCCCTCTGCTTGGCCTTCTCGACCAGCTCCACGAAGCGGGGCTCTAGGAGGAGTCGCTGGTTTAGCATGGAGAGGTGCTGGCTTGCTATTGCTCTCTCGGCGACTCCCTCGGGGGGCATGTAGGTCTCCATATCCCAGCCCAGCAGGGACTGAGCGTGTCCTATTGACCATATTGTTCGGTATTTTTCGAGAATCTCCAGTATGAGGGGATCTTTGAAAACCTTGCCCACTGTGCTCAAAACAGGTCCTCCGAGGGCCCTCTGGGAACCCCAGGCCCCCGGGGTTCATGGGTGTATGGGGACTCTTATCTCGTTATCGACAATGTGTTCTATTCTCTACGGTAGGGCTGTCCTATGGCCTTGGGGAACCTGGCCTTGCCCACGAATATGGCGACGGTGACCAGGGTTATTATGTAGGGTATCATGAGGACGAGGTGGTAGGGCACTATTTCTTTTATGTAGGGGTCGACCGCCACGCTGAACGCAAGCCCCTCTGCGAAGCCAAAGAGGAAGGCGAAGCCTAATGCGAGTAGGGGCTCCAGGCCCGCGCTCACCAGGACGGCTAGTGCTATGAAGCCCCTGCCCGCGCTTATCTCCTTCACAATACCTCCGAACCATGCTAGGGGCATGAAGGCCCCTCCGAGGCCCGTGAGGGCGCCGCTTATTACTGCTCCGAGTATGCGGGTCTTCTCCACGCTAACGCCGGCGACGTCGAGGGCCTCGGGCATCTCCCCCGCTGCTTTTATTCGGAGGCCTAGGGGGGTCTTGTGGAGGAGGTAGTGGAGGGCGAAGGCTAGTATTATTGTTAGTATTGTTATGTGGCTTATCTTTATGAAGGGCGTGTATATTGGGGTTATTAGCACCTCTCTCGGGGGGATGTGTATTCCAGGGAAGGCCCACTCGGCCATCATGAAGAAGGGCACGAAGCCAATGGCGAACATGTTTATGCCTATGCCCAGGATTATCTGGTCGGCCTTCCCGTAGACGCTTAGTATGCCGAATATGAGGCCAATTAGGCCCCCTATTACGGTGCCGGCTAGTAGGCCTATCCACCCATTGCCCGTTACCTCGGCAAACCAGACGCCGAGGGCCGCTGTTATTAGGAATATTCCCTCCAAGCCTATGTTGACGAGGCCCGCTCTCTCGTTTATGCTCTCACCCATAGCCGCCAGCGCCAGGGGGGTCATCGCGAGGAGGCTGGCTTCCAGTATGCTGGTGGGGCTGAGGCCGAACCTCTTTATAGACAGTAGTACTATGGCCAGGCTGGCAGCTACCGCCAGCCACTTGAAGAACCCCCTCCTACCCAGCAGCAACGTCATATCTTGACCCTCCTCCTCACCCTCCACCTCTTAACCATCTCGACAATCTCGGGGACCGCGAGGGCTATTATTATGAGGCCCGTTATAGCCTCGACGAGCTCAGAGTAGACGCCCACTTGGTACTCCATGTAGCGGCCCCCGTGCTTGAGCGCGCCTATAAATATGGATGCAACTATTATGCCCAAGGGGTGGTTACGTCCTATGAGGGCCACACCAATACCGTCAAAGCCCAGGTTCATGACATTGCCCATGGTACCGTAGAGGGCCCAAGTGGGGGGCCTTCCCAGTATCTGGCTCCCCCCCGCCAGGCCCGCTGCGAGGCCCCCTATGAGGAAGCTCACCAGCATGACCTTCTTGTCTGATATCCCAGCGTAGCGGGCGGCGTCGGGGTTGGTTCCGTAGACTCTGAGCTCGAAGCCCATCTTGGTGAGGGCTAGGAACATGTAGACCGCTATGTTGAACGCTATTGCCACAAAGAGCACCGAGGTCAGGCTTGTTCCCTCCACGAGTATGCTGTAACGCGCGGTCTCGAGGACACTGTAGGTCTTCTCGGCGCGCCCCGGCTCGGCGAGGTGGTACTGGGCTAGATACATGACGAAGTAGAAGGCTATCCAGTTGAACATTATCGTGGATATGACCTCGTGGACCCCCCTCTTCACTTTGAGGAGGGCGGGACCTATACTCCAGGCCATGCCGAAGAGCATTGCGACAAGCGTGGCGAAGGCCACGTGTATCAGGGGAGGCAGCTGCACGAGTGCCCCGGCGATGACCGCTCCTATGGCACCCATGTAGAGCTGGCCTTCAGCGCCTATGTTGAAGAGTCCCGCCCTAACACCTATCGCGAAGGTTATGCCCGTCAGCATGACGGGTATTGCGAAGGACAGGGTCTCACTAAAGTCATAGAGGCTTCCAAAGGAGCCGAGGAACAGGGCCTTGTAGGCGGCCAGAGCATCGTACCCATACGCGTACATTAGGATGCCTCCGACAAGGAGGCCGATCACAAGGGCGACTGCGGATGGCAGGAGCTCCTCGAGGAACCTCTTCAGCTTCTCCAAGGCAAGGGACAGCCTCCTCGACCGGGTGGGGTGGGTTCTCCGGCTTGCGTGTTGGGCGGCTTATGACAAGCTTACTGTGAATGGAACTGCATATTATAAAGTGTGTCGGTTGACGTTCTTGGTAGAGCAAGATAATAATAGGCCCTCCGTAAACTATTCCTACCCGAAGCCTGCGGGGAGGGCGCTATCCTTGTCAGCCCAGGAAGAGTTCGTGAAGATGGAGGGCATAAAAAAGGTCTACCCTGACGGAACCGTTGCCCTCAGGGGAGTTGACCTCGTAGTAAGGAAGGGAGAGGTGCTGGGGCTCCTAGGTGAGAACGGTGCCGGTAAAACTACTCTAATGAAGATACTAACGGGGGTCCTCCCCCTCACCGAGGGCCGCATCCTAGTAGAAGGCAGACCTGTTAAGTTTAGGAGCCCCGCCCAGTCCCTCAGGCTGGGCATAGGCATGGTGCACCAGCACTTCACGCTCATACCCAACTTCACGGTGCTCGACAACATCATCCTCGGAATAGAGGACCCGCGGGGTTCCAGGAACGGCCTTGTCAAGCCCCTTGATTACAAGTACCATGAGGAGAGGCTCCGTGAGCTCATGGAGAGGACTGGGGTGGAGGTCCCTCTCCACGTGGAGGTTCAGAACCTCCCCCTGGGACTGAGGCAGAGGGCGGAGATACTTAAGGTTCTCTACAGGGGGGTTAGGCTTCTCATACTGGACGAGCCCACAACCTTCTTGACCCCCTTGGAGGTTGAGGAGCTGTTCAAGACCCTTAATAGGCTCAAGAGCCAGGGCAATTCAGTGATCTTCATTACCCATAAGATCAAGGAAGCTCTGACTATAACCGACCGCATCGTAGTCCTGCGGAGGGGGCAGGTCGTTGGGGAAATACCCACTAGCGAGGCCTCCCCGGAGAAGCTGGGCGAGATGATGGTGGGCCGTAGGATGGCGCTGGAGAAGACCCTTAGGGCCCAGAAGCCTCCCAGCAGTAATGAGCCTGCTCTCAGAGTTGAGGACCTAGTGGTCAAGAACGAGCTGGGAAGCATCGCGGTCGACCACGTAAGCTTCGAGGTGTACCCCGGGGAGATATATGGGATAGCGGGGGTTGAGGGCAATGGGCAGGACGAGCTAGTGGAGGTCATAACCGGGCTCAGGAGCCCTGAGTCAGGCCGGGTCTATATTGGGGGCAGGCCTCTGGAGCGGGCCTCGCCTATAGAGGCCTACCGGAGGGGGGTTAGCCACATCCCCGGGGACAGGGACAGATATGGCCTGGTCCTCGAGTTCACGGTTAAGGAGAACAGCGTTGTGAGCAGGCAGTGGGAGCCCTCCTTCAACCGGGGGGGAAGGCTGGACTGGAGACGTATAACCAGCTATGCCTGGGAGCTTGTCAGGAGGTTCAATATAGTCACGCCAGGGGTTGACACTCCCGCGAAGAGTCTCAGCGGGGGCAATAGGCAGAAGCTCGTGGTGGGGAGGGAGCTGAGTAAGGAGCCCAGTGTCATCGTAGCGGTGCACCCCACGCGCGGTCTCGACATAGCCTCGACCATGTACATTAGAGAGACCCTGGCAAGATACCGGGACGAGGGCAAGGCCGTGCTCCTGGTGTCGGCGGACCTTGATGAGATACTCCAGCTAAGCGACAGGATTGGGGTGATGTACGAGGGACGTATAATAGCGGAGAGACCAGGCGAGAAGGCCAGCAGGGAGGAGATAGGAGTCCTCATGGGAGGTGTCTCGGAAGAGGCTGCAACAGGAGCTTCCTGACACCCCCATCGCGATTTCATTTGTTCTCCGTTGATATAATAGCTGGTAGCACGCTCTTGGCACACTATTACTCCACATGCGTTTACCCAGGACGGGTTATAGCGGGCTATAGCATGTACTATCACATACAATTCCCTTCAGGACCTAGTCGCGAGCTAAAGATATTTATTTGAGGGGTCTCGGATCCATTCATTAGATGCAAATAATGGGGGCACTCCCCTCCCTTCTAACCCATAACCATAATATAAATGCTTGAGAGGGTATGTGTTATGAGGACCCTTAGGTCAATGGCTAGCAACACCTTAGTCATAGGAGTTGTAGTGTTGATAATAATAATCGCCGCAGCTGCCCTGCTGATGATGGGAGGAAAGGAAGAGCAGCCCCAGCAAACCGCTACACAGACACCCACGGAGGCACCCAAGGAGACTACGACCCAGCAGACAACGGCACAGGAAACCACCCAGGCCAAGAAGATTAAGATAGCCGTGGTCTCGGACATCGGCGGCCGTGGTGACCTGAGCTTCAACGACATGGCCTTCAAGGGTGCCGATGACGCTGCCAGGGACTTTGGCGTCGAGGTGGTTGAGCTTATCAGCAAGTCGGAGCAGGACTACCTGCCCAACCTCAGGGCCGCCGCTAAGGACCCGGACGTGAAGCTCATTATCGGCGTGGGATTCCTGCTCAGTGAGGCACTGTTCGAGGTCGCCCAGGAGTACCCTGACAAGAACTTCGCCGGTATAGACACATACACCCAGGCGCTGGCAATGGACAAGCTGGGCAAGCCCCTGCCCAACATGATGGACATCAAGTTCGAGGAGCATAAGGGAAGCGCGCTTGTGGGAGCACTCGCGTGCCTTGTGCTCACACAGTACCCAGAGTACAGCCACATTGGTGCTGTCCTGGGTATCGAGATACCTGTCCTCTGGAAGTTCGAGATCGGCTACAAGTGGGGATGCAACTGGGCCCTAGACTACTATAAGCAGAAGTTCGGCGAGCTCCCCGATCACCTTAAGGGCAAGACCACCAAGGACATAGTCCTCTGGACTTATACAGGTACCTTCAGCGACATAACCAAGGGCTATGAGGCTGCCAAGGAGATGTATGCAAAGGGCGCCATCGCCGTCTACAACATTGCTGGACCCCTGGGCCTCGGAATCAACCAGGCCGTTCAGGAGATAGCTCAGGAGAAGGGCTTAGAGATGGGCCCACCCTTCTGGATAGGGGTTGACGCAAACCAGGACTGGATAAATCCCGGCTTCGTGCTGGCCAGCATGATGAAGCGTGTAGACAAGGGCGTCTACTATGCCACCAAGCTGGTTGTGGAGGGCAAGTTCAGGGATGTCGCCCAGAGGAACAACGGAGTGCTCGTTCTGGGTATCGGTACCAAGATAGACGGTGAGCTAGCGGAAGGCATTGCTATAAGCACCCTCAAGGACCTCGACGAGTTCATACAGATGGGCATTGACGCAGAGAAGAGGACGGGTAAGAAGGTCCTGCCAATGCCGCCAGAGGAGATAAAGGCCAAGGTCAAGGCAATGCGCGAGAGCATACCCCAGTGGATATGGGATGCCGTCAAGGAGCTTGAGGACAAGATAAGGAAAGGCGAAGTACAGGTGCCTGAGGTCACCACACAGGAGGCCATTGAGGAGTGGAGGCAGAAGCTAGGCTAGCCTCTCCAACCTCAATTATTTTTATTAAGACCAACACACGGGCCTGGAGTAGATATTGTTTTTCCCAAGAGCCTGAAGAAATATCAACTTTTTCCACCAATACCATTAACCAAGGCTTCTTGAAGACACGTCCCTAGGTTCATGCCCCATTCCTCCCGAGCTCATCATTTGTAGGTCTATTGGGAAAGCCTATACCTGAACCATTAACACTAACAGATCAAACATATAGATGGACAATTTGTGAGTCCACCTTTAATACCTCCAAGCAAAAGCCACTATCGAGAAACAGCAGCTTATGTGAAGAGGAGGTGCGAATGGTGGAAAAAGGAGCACTGGTTACACTGGTTCTAACCCTGGCCGTGGTATTGGGAGCCGCAGGGCTAATCCTCCCGGAACAATTGGATGTGGGCGATAATGGGGGTAAACAGAACATGCAAGAAACTCCTACCATATCCCCCACACGCCCCTCAACAACCGGGATACCTCCTACCGGACAAGGCCATGTAGACGATAGTACAAAGACCGCTGCTCATACCAATATCGTTGGTCAGACTCAGCAAACATTTGAAGAACACAACGGTGAGAAGCAACGGTCCACCAGTTATATGAACGAGGAGCATGCGGGTCCAATGGGCTCCGGGATGATGGGCGGAGATATGGGGAAGAGCACTGTTGCCGATGAACACGGTCTCCCCGGTAGCCGTGTGGTTGGAGAAGAGAGCATGAGGGGGGAGTCTGGGATGGAAGAGTGCGCCCTTTCAGGGCGGTATCCTCCCCAGGCGAACATCATGTGGCTTCTCCAGAATCATGGCCTCTTCAATTGGACCCGTATGGAATACCCTGATAACAGGACCATTGTTTGGGAGATAAACGCGGCGACTCCTGAGGCTGCAGAGAGGCTCTACGAGCACATACTGCAGATGGAGTGCATACTCGAGAACGGTGGGACTCCTCGTGCCATGGACCCTGTCTTCAGGCTTGAGTCTATGGTCTACGATTACATCAATACCAGCGTGATCCCAGTCAATAATACGATGCTACGGGTGGTGAAGACTGGGGCAAACGCATGCGCGTATGAGGTCGTCAAGCTACATGCTGAGGTGGTGGAGGGGTTCTTCGAGAGAGGTATGGATGAAGCTCGTAGGATGCACCCCGTGCCCGAGGACGTTTTGGCGGAATGTGAGGAGCTGGTAGGCGAAATAGACCTGGGCTCTGGGATGGGCATGCATGGCCAGGGGATGCAAGGCCGGGGCCATTGAGCGTTGTCTTAGGACTCCCATAGCTTTTTTCTTGGGGATAGGCTGTTTACCGTAGCCCTGCCTGCTCCAGCAGGTAGTCGTAGATGCTTTTCCATATCATTCTGTCGCTCCGCATCTTGTTCTCGAAGTTGTTGACAGCAATCCACCTGTTCAGGGCATCTATGGTGGCCTCATCCAGCTTCCCTGAAGGCGTTGCCCTGTAGAATCCAAGCTTCGAAAGGGCCCTCTGAACATCCTCCACCACCTCTTCCAGGGGAATGAGGCTACTGGGGTCCTCCCTCTCCAGGATGGTTAGTTCCCATATCCTGAAAAGCCTCCTCAGCTCCCTAACGGGGTCGGGGTGGTCGTCGACCCTGAGATCGACGTACTTATCCACCCCCTCCTCGCATCCCCCGTAGCCCCCGCAGGGCCTGACGACTAGTATGGCCGCGCCCTGGCGCCCCCTCTTATCTCCCCCCGCCTTGTCACCCGCCTCCAGCGCTGCGAGGAGCTTGTCAACGAGCTCCCCCCTAGTGTTCTCGTATGCGCTCGACATTTTCTCGAGAACCTGAGGCCCAGCAAGTATGTTGCCCTGAACCGCATAGCCGTCCCCCACTATATGGCCCGCGTATTCCAGGCACTCCCTCCCCGTGAAGGCTGCTGCCTCGCCCCTGGCGTTAACCACCCCCAGCTGGCGGTGTTCCCTGCGGGGGTCACCCGCCAGGACCATTTCCAGGGCTCTCTTGGGGCTAATGCCCTGTTCCATGAGGAAAAGTATGTGGGGCGCATGCCTTACGTTGGCCCAGGCCTGTGTAGCTACGGCCCCCACCCGGGGCCTCGCCCAGGGCACTATGCTCCCAACTGCTATGAACTTTGACGCTACGGCTATACCAAGGTCCCCTCTGTCGGGGTCTGATGCTACTATTGAGAACGTCATGCTTCCCACAGCCCCTTCCTATTGGCGTCGTTGTATATTACATTACAAATGCTGGTAACGCTTATATATAAACCAGCATATCTTTATCATAAGTTTATAAAATCCCATAATGGTGGGCTTATATGAATACAAAGGTCGTGATAACGGCCATTGTAGCAATCGTTGTAATTGTGGCAGCTGTTCTCCTGTTGACAAGGGGCGGCGAACAGGCCTCCACCACGATAAGACTATACATGGAGGACATGGTGGAGACCGCCTATTTGGAGAAACTGCTCCCCGAGTTCGAGGAACAGACAGGCATTAAGGTAATCATAGAAAAGGCCTCGTACGAGGTCATGCGTGAGAAGCTCATATCCGTCTTCAAGAGCAGCGAGGGATACTATGATGTAATAATTGTCGACAACCCATGGGTCGCTGAATTCGCCGAAGCAGGGTGGCTTGTGCCCCTAGACGACTTCATAGCAGAAAACCCCCAGCTAAACGTGGACGACTACCTGACTTCCCTATGGTGGACAGTGGGGAAGTACTGGAAGGATGGCAAGGTA
Organism: Desulfurococcales archaeon; assembly: GCA_027048265.1. Classification (GTDB taxonomy): domain Archaea; phylum Thermoproteota; class Thermoprotei_A; order Sulfolobales; family Fervidicoccaceae; genus JALTXS01. The sequence goes on along the minus strand of JALTXS010000038.1, from coordinate 11,493 downwards.
TACATGCTCCCCTGGTACAACTACGCTCTTGCTCTCATGTACAGGACTGACCTGGTAAACACGCCTCCCCGCGACTGGATGGAGTTCTACAACCTTGCCAAACAACTCACTGACCCCCAGAAGGACTTCTACGGCGTTGCTGCCCAGGCTAGGAGGGGCTACAAGGTTGTTGAGGAGGGGCTCAACTACGTTTATGGCTTCGGGGGGAGGGTTTTCGACGCAAGCCTCAGGCCGGTCATAAACAGCAGCCAGGCCGTCGAGGCCCTGCTCCTATACGGCAGGGTTGTGTTCGAGACAGCTCCCCCCGGTGCTATTAACTGGGAGTTCGACGAGGCCTTCCAGGCCGCCCAGTCGGGCAAGGCTGCCATGATGATAACCTACAACTGGATGATAGGGGCTCTAAACAACCCCGAGCAGAGCCAGACGGCTGGTAAGTGGATGGTGGCTCCAGTCCCAGGGGGATACGCCGTCCTGGGTGCATGGGGGTGGGCAATCCCCCACAACGCGCCGAACAAGGAAGCGGCATTCAAGTTCCTGGCCTGGGTGGCCAGCCCTGAGACGGAGAAGAAGCTAGCACTAATGGGCCACGCTCCTGTCAGGAAGAGCACCTTCCTAGACCCCGAGGTCATCCAGAAGTACCCCTACATGAAGACTCTCTTAGAGGTGGTTGACAACAGTCTGCCGATAGTGCCTCCAGTAACCGTGGGGGAGCAGATTGTGCACATACTGGGACAGTACTTCTCCGAGTCCCTGCTGCACGTCAAGGACTTCGAGGAGGGCAAGATAAGCGAGGAGGAGGCCAAGGCCCTCATAAAACAGGAGCTAGACAAGGCCGCGCAGGAGATATACGAGCTCATGAAGACAGAGGGCTACTATGAAGAGCAGGTGCAACTGCCCCCGCCCTGGGGCCCCGGCTAGCCCGGTGACCATAACAGAAGAGGCCGTGGGTGCCTGGGTTGGGGCTGCTTGACTATAGGAGGAGATATGCTTTTTTGTTCCTACTACCCTCACTGGCCCTACTAGTGGGCATCGGCCTAGCCCCCTTTTTCTACGTTCTCCTCCTAAGCTTCCACAGGTACCGGCTAACATGGACTGACAGGCCCTGGGAGTTCGTGGGCCTCGACAACTACAGGTACGTGATGAACTGGGAGAGATTCTGGGACGCCGCTTGGAACACCATAGTGTTCGCAGTAGGCACCACACTACTATCATTCGCAGTGGGATTCGCCCTGGCCCTCTTCCTCTCACAGAGGTTCAAGGGCAGGGGAATCCTAAGAGCACTAGTCATAATACCCCTACTAATACCACCGGTCTCGGTTGGGCTCATGTGGAGGTTCATTCTACACCCCCTCCTAGGCCTGGTCCCCTGGATTATTAAGAATGTGACAGGCGCCACCGTCTCCTTCTTCGAGACACCCGCTATGGCCATGTTCTCGCTCATACTGATCGACGCCTGGGAGTGGTTCCCCTTCATGTTCCTCGTCCTGCTCGCCGGTCTGGAGAGCCTGCCCAGAGAGCCCTATGAGGCGGCCTACGTGGATGGGGCAAGCAGGTATCAGATATTCAGGCACATCACTCTCCCGCTCATGAGGCCTGTCATAGCGGTTGCTATTCTACTCAAGTTCCTGATAAGCCTAAAGGTATACGACATTATCTACACAGTGACCACTGGAGGACCGGGTACGGCGACAGAGACGCTCAGCTACCTCATATACAGGCAGACCTTCGCCTATTTCTGGGTGGACAGAGGCTCCGCCATGGCGCTCGTCTACGAATACCTGATCATACTATTCGCGGTCCTGTTCGTCAAGTACGCCCTAGTCAAGGCCCGGATGGGATAGGGGGAGATCCATATGAGCATTGATGCAAAACGTGTGTTGATTAGCTCGCTGGTGTATCTGGTGATAGCCCTCCTCCTTATCGCGATTATGCTCCCCATAGTCTGGATTGTGGTCACATCGTTTAAACCGGAGAGCGTGGCCAAGATACCCAGCGTCTGGGTCTTCGAACCCACTCTTGACAACTACCGCTATATAGCGAGCATTAAGCCAATATGGAAGCCCCTAGCTGACACCCTAATCGTAGCATCCTCCGTGGCCGTACTCTCCCTAGCCTTCGGCACACCCGCGGCGTACGCGCTGGCCCGGTACGAGTTCCGTGGGAGAGACGACCTGGCATTCTGGATACTGACCTTCTGGATGAGCCCCCCGGTGGTCTTCGTCATCCCACTCTTCCTAATGTTCGACCGGATGGGCCTCCTCGACACGTACGTTGCCATCGTGCTGGCACACACGCTCGGAAACCTCCCCTTCGTGATATGGCTCATGAGAGAGTACATAAGGGACGTGCCCAGGGAGGTTGAGGAGGCCGCGCTCATAGACGGGTATTCCGATGCCCAGGTGTTCGCCCGTATAACATTGCCACTCATAAAGCCTGGGCTCGTTGCAGTTGGTATCCTGGCATTCATCTTCTCTTGGATAGAGTTCCTCTTCGCACTTGTGTTGACAACCTTCAACGTGAGGCTCCTAACCGTAGAGGTCTCGAGCTACTGGACCATAGCGGGTGTCATACTGGGGCCGATGACCGCGGCTATAACCATCTCAATAATACCAGCCACGATCTTCGCATTCATACTCCAGAAGCACATAGTCCGGGGCCTCACGCTGGGCGCGGTCAAGGGGGAGTAGGTGGGACACCATGGCGTCCGTAAGGCTGGTTAAGGTCAGGAAGATCTTCCACACCCCCAGGGGAGAGGTAACGGCTGTGGATGACGTTAACCTGGAGGTGAGGGACGGCGAGTTCCTAGTACTGCTGGGACCAAGTGGGTGTGGAAAAACCACCACCCTCCGAATGATAGCTGGTCTCGAGACCCCCACCAGTGGCGAGATATACATAGGTGACAGGCTGGTCAACGACCTGCACCCAAAGGACAGGGACGTGGCAATGGTTTTCCAAAACTACGCACTATACCCCCACATGAGGGTCCGGGACATCATTGCCTTCCCCCTCAAGATAAGGAAGTACCCCCAGGAGGAGATAGAGAGGAGGGTTAGAGAGGTGGCGGAGATGCTTAAGATAGAGCACCTCCTCGACAGGAGGCCCAGAGAGCTCAGCGGGGGAGAGCAACAGAGGGTGGCGCTGGGCCGAGCCATTGTGAGGAGGCCAAAAGTCTTCCTAATGGACGAGCCCCTCAGCAATCTGGACGCAAAGCTCAGGGTTGTGATGAGGGCTGAGCTGAAGAAGCTACAGAAAAACCTGGGTGTGACCACAATCTATGTGACCCACGACCAGGTAGAGGCCATGACCATGGCCGACCGGATAGCGGTGATGAACAAGGGCCGTATCGTTCAGCTGGGCACGCCCAAGGAACTCTTCACACGACCCGCCAATACCTTTGTAGCGGGGTTCATAGGAAGCCCACCCATGAACATGATAGAGTGCAGCCTGGATGAGGGTAAGAACCTGCTTGACTGTGGTGCACTAAAGTACCGCCTAGACCCCGACGCGGGCTTGACCCTCCGATCTAAGGGGGTCACAGAGGTGATACTGGGTATAAGGCCACAGCATGTCCTCATAGAAAGGGGTAAGAGGCCCGACGCTGTGGCCCAGGCTCCCATCTATGTTGTAGAGCCTATGGGTACCGAGACCATAGTGAATTTCAAGCTCGGTGAGACCATGATTAGGGCAGTTATTCCCGCTGACATAGATGTTGAGGCGGGGGAGGTCTGGAACATAGTCTTTCCACGAGACAGGGTTTACCTCTTTGACAAGAAAAGCGGTGAGCTAGTAGCATGAATAAGCTCCCAAGGCCCACGTTAGGAAAGGGGGAAAGAGTCTTTTGGACAATCGCTCTACTGATAGGAATAGAGCTTCTATGGCTCCGATTCATAGAACCAGGTGGCCCGGCTAGGGGCGCCCTCGACCCCATCGTCTGGGAGAACCCTGTCGCTTTCTTCAGGTCTCCTTGGGGAGGTCTTTTGACGTGGCTGGTGTTAGGAGTTATCCTATGGAGGTTGTCAAGGTAAATTCTCCTTACTTTGCCAATGGTCTATAAAGAACCCTCTTCAATATTGTTGGGAGAGATATTACTAATTAGGCTGACCTAAACCTAACTACCTAGGAGGATTGGTATGAAGAAACACTTGCTGTTTGCTGCTCTGGCTGTAATATTCGTCGTCCTTGTAGTGATATTCCTCGACACTGGCGGAGAGAAAAGCGGCAGTGTGCCAATCATTAAAGAGCTTCGTAGAATCCTTGGGGATGCCGAACAAGGGTTATTAGTAGAGGTGGATGCTATAGGGGACGACGGCGTGATAAGTCCTGAGTTCACCTGCGTCGGGATAAATAAGATACCCAAGGTCACTGTAAAGGGAGCGGGACAGGGTATCATAGTACTTATAATGTATGATCCAGATGCTCCAAGCGGGACTTTTATCCACTGGACTGCCATTGCTAAAAGCTATGGAGACGCTGTTGAGTTTCCCAGGGACGCTGTTGCTGAGGGAGTTAACGATTTTGGCCAGGTGGGCTATGGGGGTCCCTGTCCTCCTAGGGGTGATAAGCCTCACAGGTATGTATTCCTAGCACTCTATGTAGCTGATGTTGGCCGGAAACTGCCTAGCAGTGGCTTCTCCTATGAAGAGCTCCTCGGATTTATCAAGGACTCCCGTATAGTTTCATGGGGTTATACGGCGGGAGTGTTCTCTAGGTAGCCCTCATGACCTGATACAGATCCCTTCGAGTGCGTGCAAGGAAACCAGTGGAGTGAGTTCAGCTTTCTATCCACATACACAGTGAATGCACGCCATCCTAAGACTGATAGGATCCTCGAGGGACCCCAGGCAGCCTTTCCAGAGTATTCATTTTCCCATTTTCCACCATTTTATTGAGGACATAGAGAGCCGTGTGAGTCCTTCCATGCCTTGTAATCTTGGGTGGTTGACATGCTATCCATATCTACTACTTATTTTCTACAGAAGCCAGAGGGACGGTGCTTTCGACTGAAAGCCTAAGAACACGTGACCGTGGCGATTAGTCAAAGCACCTTCTAGCGCTTAATTATAGAGTAGATGTGAAAGGCTTCTTAGGTGCAGGGTTATTGACCCCAATATGGGTCGCCTGCACGCATCTACTCGTGTCAAAATCATGGATACGGGCGTGGCATCTTTTTAATATCATGATTACGCGTGGAATGGAAACACCACTCATAACAAGATAGTAACCCAACATTTAGGCACAGGCGCTTGAGCAACTTGGATAGAACCCGAGGATATCCTAGACGTAATTCTAACAATTGATATAAAATCCTTCCTAGGGGCTAGAGACCTACTTGTGAAACCACCTTTAATTGTGTTTATGGTTTGTTTTCGGAGGTGCCCATGTCTTGGAGGCGAAGAGGGTTCTGATAGTTGGGGGCGGCGCCGCTGGAATGGCCACCGCCTCGCGTGCCAAGCGTCTCAACAAGAAGCTTAACATAACCGTGGCCGAGGCCTCGGGTTGGGTGAGCTTCGCTTTCTGCGGCTTGCCCTACTATGTGGGATGTGTTGTCAAGAGGCTGGACGACCTGGTACAGATTACGGCGGAGGAGTTTCGGAGCAAACGGGGCATTGACGTAAGGTTGCACACGAGGGTCCTGAAGCTAGACGCGAGTGGCCGCACGGCAGTGCTCGAGGGGCCTAATGGTGAGGAGGAGCTCAACTGGGATGTGTTGGTCCTAGCGACGGGCGCGAGGAGCAGAGCTCCCAAGATATGGCCCGAGCTCAGCGAGGCCGAGAATGCATTCTACATAAAGCACCTGGACACTGGGGAGGAGATTAGGAGATACGCCCTAAGGCTTAGGGAGGGCTCCCGTGCGGTTGTTGTGGGCTCCGGATACGTTGGTCTGGAGATGGTGGAGAACCTCGCAGAGCTGGGTCTCAGGGTGACGCTTGTAGAGGCCCTGCCCCAAGTAGCCCCAAGGGCCCTCGACCCCGATCTTGCGGAGAAGCTGGAGACCTACCTTAGAGAGAAGGGCATTGAGGTGATAAAGGGCGCTCCGGTGAAGGGCTTCAAGCTCGACGGGGGGAAGGTAAAGTCGGTTGAAACGGACATTGGTGACATTGAGGCCGACATGTTCGTGGTGGGGGTGGGCATTGAGCCCAACACCGACCTGGCCCGACAGCTGGGCGTAGAGCTGGGGCCCACAGGTGCCATTAGAGTGGACGAGCGCATGAGGACCAGCTTGGAGAACGTCTACGCTGTAGGCGATGCCGTTGAGACAAGAAACCTTGTCACCGGGAAGCCCGCATGGATGCCCTTCGCGCAAGTCGCGAACAAGATGGGCTACGTTGCAGGGACAAACATAGGCGGCGGCAAAGCGGTATTCCCTGGAGCTGTGGGGACGAGCACCTTCAAGGTCTTCGAAATGGTGGCGGCGAGAACCGGTCTCAGCAAACAAGAGGCCGAGGAAGAGGGGTTCAACCCCATCGAGGCCAGCCTTGAGGGGGGCAGCAGAGCCCACTACATACCTGGTAGGAAAAGGATTTACCTAAAACTAGTAGCCGACGCTGACACGGGCAGGCTTCTCGGAGCCCAAGCCCTAGGAGAGGCCGAGAGTGTGCTGTGGAGGATAAACGTGGTAGCAGGACTGCTGACCACAGGGGGCACTGTCTGGGACCTGTTCTACACCGACGTGGGATACGCTCCTCCCCTCAACCCCGTATGGGACCCCCTGATTGTTGGAGCCCGCCTCCTCATGAGGAGCCTGGGGGAGGAGCCTAGGAAGGCCTAGATTTCTTGAGCATAGCTGCTAATCCTTAAATTTTTGTTTACTTAAGTCAATCTCTTGGAGCACTTCGAGAAGGTGCAGGGATTGGAGGAGAGGGAGGAGAGATACGTCATACTCATGGAGCCGCCCAGTGACAATGCAGTTCTTGAAGAGCTGAGGTTTTTTACAAAAAAGTTTGGCAAGAGGACCCTGAGGAAGGCAAGCAACCACGTTGAACTCGTCATACTGACGCGGAGGCCCCTGGAGTTGCTCGAGGAAATAATGAACAGGGGCCTTGTGGTAAGGGAGGTGAGGAACGTTGACCAGACTCCACCATCTTGCCTTGAAGACGCGCTTGTCAGCTACGTTTACTTCATGTGGACTGAGAGGTACTGGGAGGCTCACGAGGCCCTCGAGAATATATGGCGGCAAAACAAGGACAATTGCCTGGCGGGCCTCATAAACCTCGCGGCAGCCCTCGTCAAGCTGCAGGAGGGGAACATTCCCAGCCATGTACGTATTGTAAAGCGGGCCGTCAAACTCCTGGAAACTTGTAGGAACAGACGCTACATTGACCACCAGTGCATCTCTGATGCTCTTAAGAAGGCCTTGGAAGAAGGGGGCAAACCAAGGTTACACCTGTGCCTGAGGGAGGCCGCCTAGGCTCATCCCGGCAGCCAGCATAGTTTCCTAGTGTCTCCGTGTGACAAAGAGCCTCAATAGGTAGACCGCAAGCACAACTGTTACCAAGGTCAGTACAGGTGATACAATCCTCTCAAAACCACCTCCACCTGCCCCATTATGGGTTGACTCCTCCTTATTGCTCGAGGACTCTTGTGCTTCCGTAGAAACATTGCTTGGTTTTCCAACTCCCACATTCTGGGTCTCCGTCAGGGTAACTGTGACCGTTACTGTCTCTGCAGGTGTCCCAGGAATAGTATTGCTAGAGCCCGCTTGTCCTGGGTTATTCAATGCTTGGGTAACTGGGCCCTGCTCTTGCTCCTCCTGTAGATTCACCTGATTGTCGACGGGAACAGGGTTCTCAAGCTCCTGACCCTGTTGTTCTGCGGGTTCTTGTTCCTGCGGCGAACCAGCAATTCCGCTAGGAGCATTCAATGGTCCTAGCTTCTGGGGCTGGGTTAGGGGCACCTCCCTGAGGAGGTCAATCGTGTTAGTGTACTGTGCCTGCACCTGTGCCTGTTGTGCCATTTCCCCTATGGAGACTCCGTATATTAGTGGCATGTAGTGTACCAGGAGCCCATGCTCGTTGTACGCGAGCATTCCCAAGGAGAACGGTTCTTCGGGCCTGGAGGTACCTGTATATATGTATGCCTCGACGGCCTCCTCTGTACCCTGGCTTGTCACTATGCTCACGGTCCCCCTATCCCTTAGCTCGTACATGCGTCCCTCTATCTCAACGGTCTGCTTGCCGGCATCTCTCCCTATGTAGAGGAACGTGTTGTGCACCCGGGTACCCTCTGGGGGCATGGGGGGCGACTGGGGTGAGTAGGGCCTAGATGTCATTACGAGGGCGTTCCCCGTCTGCTTTTCCACCATGTACATCGTCATCCCTCCCAGTGTCTGCATGTTGCTCAGAACAAGCTTGGATAATTCCAGTGTCAGGAGCCTGTCCTTGTAAACACCCTCTATAACGTAGAGGGAGTTGTACATGTACGCTGCTTGAAGGGAGAATACTGCGGCGGCGAAGGACACCATGTAGCCCGGGTGAATGTACTGGTCCTGCTTATATGTGTAATAGGGTGGCAGCTTGTCCTCAAGGTCGAGATAGACTTCTGAAAGCTGCCTTGAATAGAGGACGTTCTTAATAGGACCCAGCTGTCCCCCTTGGCCTACGCCGCCTGTAACACTCCCGAGGGACTCGGCGAGGATTAGGCCTGTCTCCCTATCGACTATGATAGTGTGGGTATAGGGTGTCTGGCCCACTCTTAGGCTTCCCTGTAGGACCACCACATCCCTCACACTGCCCGGGGGGAGGGGAAGCAGTGGTGCTAGTCCCTGCGTGTTCTCCGCTAGGCTGTCACGTCCCCTGGCCTGTGGGGAGAGGTCATACTCACCAGCAAGCAAAACCTTGTAGGAGACAGGCCCCCTGCTCGTGGGTATTTCTATCCTATCCCCCTCTCTCGCACCCGCTATCAGCCTAGCATCTATCCAGAAGACCCCGTTGAAGACCCTGTTGAGGGGCCTCATTTCAATCTCTCGCTTCTTCACACTGCCTTCCAGCACCATGTTGTTCTGAATACCCCATTCAACGCTTCTCGCCACAACCCTGCCAGGAGCGGTTTCAACCACCACGTAGACTTCGAAGCCGGGAATAACGCTTACTCTTCCAATATCCTCGGGCACCGGCACCTCCTCGTCCCCTTCGAGGCCCATGACATTGATGTTCGCGAAACCCCCCATTTTCCACGGGGCACTAACACTGCTACCCGAGAACACATAGTAGGACACCCTTAGCCCAGGATATACCCATACAGGAGGAGCGGGTGGCGCCTCACCCTGGGCCTCGGTAACCGCTGCCAAGGGTTGTGTGAAAGCAGTGATGAAGAAAAACGCGACCACCGCAGCACCCCTCTTCTTTCTAAGGAGGAGCACTGCCAGGGCCAAACCCGCCACGATTAGCACCTGCACGTATAGGAAGAGCGAAGGCCCCCCGCCCTGGGGTTCGCGTTCCGCTTGAGTCGATGTCTCCGTTAAGGTGCTTGTAATAGCGCCTGCCGGGGTGCTGGTTTGGACTGTTCCGGCTTGGCCTGTGGAAGATAGTGATGCCTGTCCAGGCTGTGCTGTCTGAGCCGTTTCCTCCACACTTTGCTGTGATGTGGATGGTTGAGCAACCGTTGATGGGGGTGGGCTTGTTTCTTGTGTTATGCTGGGCTGGCTTGTTTGTGTTATCGTCTCTTGGGTTCCATAATGTGAAGAGCTCCCCTGAGCTTCAGACGTCGTCGTCTCTGCGCTAGTTGTTTGGGTCCCCATAGTGGTTTGCGTCGGAGCTTGAGTAGCTGGTGGTTGCTGCGTCGTTATGGCTTGGGTATCGGTATCCTGCGGATATGTTGTCTGTGTGGGTGAGCTTGTCGTCTGGGCGGGCTGTGGCTTCGGGTTCATAGTTAGGGTTGCCTGGGTCTCCTGGCCTGGCTTGACTTCTACGAGCACCCTTTCATGCCTCAGGCCCTCGGGCGCCCTCCAGTAGGCCTCTAGCTGATACGTGCCTGCAGGGACTTCTTCGAACACAAATTCTCCGTTCTCGTCAGTCGTTGCCTTCATGTTGAGTGAGCGTGGGAGGGATAATTTCACCCTGGCTCCTTGAACTGGGTTTCCTTCCTCGTCCACAACCCGCCCTCTCACGGAGCCTGTGGGGTCCACATAGTTCTCTACCTTGCCCACTCCCAGGAGGACTGCCCCCTGAGAGTATATCACATACACTATCTCGGGCCTGCCATCTCCCTCCAGGTCCACCGTGACTGGTATGAAGAACTCGCCCTGGCCGGCGTCTATGGCCTCCTCAAGCGTGAAGCCGCCCTCCGACGCGAGGAAGCCCAGTACGAGGAGACCCGCCCCCCTAACATCGCCATCTTGTCCCACTATAGAGAACCCCAGGAGAACCTCTTGGACACCGTCACCATCGAGGTCGAAGCCCTCGGCTGCAGCGCTTGCCTCGGGGGGGAGGTTGAGCGGGGCTCTTGCGAGTTCCTGGAAATCCCCCTGAGACAGCTTCAGTATGCTGAGGTAGGTCTTGTCTATCCTGTAAAGGACAATCATTTCATCCAGGCCATCGCCGTCCATGTCCGCGACTGATACACTATATATTCTCCCGGGAACCTCCGTCCCCGCCAGGATCTTCGCCCTGTCTCCCTGCGTCTTCATAACCAGGAGGCGGGAGAACTCGGGTTCCTGCTTGTTGGGTCTGTAAACGTTGTATGTTATGACAAGCTCATCGCCCCGCTCCTCGCCCATCATGTCACCGGCAGAGACGTCGGTCTCCACCATGGTTCCCTCAGGATGGTCAAGGGAGAAGCTGGCCTCCTCCTGCATATGCGTAGCGTCAACAATGTATATGGTGCCCTCCACGGTGCCCCTATCGGGGTCAAGGGAGGAGCCTGTAAGCGCGAGCTCCTGTCGCCCGTCGCCGTCGAAATCCCCCAGGGCCGACCAGTCGGCAGCGAAGTTGTCCAGATAGAGGGTGTTGAGATCCAAGCCTCCTTCCCCAACATAGTCTATCCTATCCACAGCCGTGTAGAGCACGTAGCCGTCGTAATAGTAATACGCGTCGATGACCTCACTCGCTCCATCCTTGTCCATGTCAAAGCCGTTGACCCCTGCGAAGCCTATAGGAGAGGAGCCGTCCTCCAGCGAGGGCCCCCATTCCATGACGTCTGCGAAAACCTCCTCTAGGCCGCCCTGTGAAGGCTTCGTTATCGAGAGGGCCAACATATACTCGTCGTATTCCCCACTGTATCCCAGGCCATATACCAGGAACTCCTGGACCCCATCCCCATCCATATCAAGGTAGCCACCGGAGCTAGGGAAGGCCCTATCCATACCTATGCCCCTGAATAACCGGAGAAGCTGAACCGGGGCCTGGGGAGGGCCCGTGACCTGGGCCTCTACATTAACCCCCGTGTCCAGAAGCCTTATCCACCCCAGTTTCTCACCGAGCTCAGAGACCTCTGTATAGAACCCCCGGTCTAGGCGTAGAGGGAAGTGGAGGCTCAGTCCCCCCGCTCCCCCCACCC
>JALTXS010000037.1 GCA_027048265.1 Desulfurococcales archaeon | reverse complement strand
CTCGGCCGTAGGGTAGGCCTTGACTATCTTCAGCGCTGTTTTGACTCCAATACCCTTGATTCCCCCGGGGTTGTAGTCTGTTCCCAGCATTATTCCTATGACTATGAGCATGGCCCTGTCTATGCCCAGCTTGCTGAACAGTGTCTCGGATTCTATGAGCTCGGGCTTTACCTCCACGTAGACGTTCCTGTTGGGGAGCTTCCTCTTACCCGTTATGCCCAGGTTCCTCACAAGCCGAGGCGCGCCGAAGAGAATGCTGTCATAATCCTGGCTCCCAGTGGCCCACGCGTCGCCCCTCCGCGCCATGTGGGCCGCCTGCGCCTCCCCCTCCGCCGGGGCCTGAACCCACGGTAGCCCCATGGCGTCGAGGAGCCTCTTCGCATCCCCCACCATCTCATCCGTGAGCCTGGCGGCCATCTGGGCATACCTACGTGCCTCCTCAACCCGGTGCTCCGCGAGAGCCTGCTGCCTCTTAGCCTCGGCCTCCTCCTTTATCCTCCTCCTCCGCTCGATCTCCCTTTCCTTCAGGCTGGGGGGGACTCCGTCAAAGACGTATACGGGCTTTATCCCGTGCTCGAGCAGGTTGATGGTTCGGTAGAAAAGCCCACTCAGATGGCTGGTTATCCTCCCCTGGGAGTCCATCAGGGGAGTGCCGTCGGGCTGCCGTATGGCGGTGAGGAACTGGTACAGCATGTTGTAGGCATCGAGAGCAATAGTCCTGCGGCCCAGGTTGTCGAGCTCAAGCGTCTTGACAGCATCGTCGGGAATAAGTTCTCTTAGGTTCACCCCCACTGCGAGACCACCCAGAACCTCAACTGAGTCCCGGGCGTATAGGGTGCCCGGGTGCCTGTTTGCTTTCACTAGGTATTCTGCTCGGAGGGTCAAAAACCCTTGTCCCAGGAACGTGGGGGCCTCCTAATGCTCGCGGACGAGTTCTACTATGAGCACGCCCTCCCGGGCCGTGTTGACGCGGAGCACGTTGTGGAGCTCCAGCCTCATCAGGGTTTTGAGGAACTCTCCATAGTCTATATCATACACCAGTTTCACGCTCTCGTAGAGCTCCCTATCGGTCAGGGAGCCTCCCTTGCTCTCAAGCATCTCAACAACAACATAGTGTAGTGGCAGGTATCTCCAGGTCTCTTTGGTGGTCAAGACACGTGCACCCCAACAATATGCTATGTACTATATAAACATGACTAGGTAAAGGTCAAAGCGGGCGATCGGGTGCCCATGGTCGCGGTCGAGTGTCTTGCCCAGGTTGCTACGCGAAGGGCGAGACCTCTATCCTCCTCTTCTCCTGCATGCTCTGCCTGGCCTGCTCCAGCCATTTCATGTAGAATTCTATCATGTACTGGTTTACGCTGGGTTTTATGACCTGCATTGCTTCCTCGAAGTGCCTCATGGCCACGTGCTTAATGTTAAGGTCCTCCCTCAGAGCCCTCAGCCCCGCTTCGCGAACCAGTGCCTCCAAGTCCGCGCCCGTGTAGCCCTCCGTTACCTCTGCGAGCCTATCCAGGTCCACGTCGTCGGCGAGGGGCATGTTCCTCGTGTGAACCCTGAGTATCTCCAGCCTTGCCAGCTTGTCGGGCGGGGGCACGTAGATGAGCTTGTCCAGCCGTCCGGGCCTCAGCAGGGCGGGGTCTAGTATATCGGGCCGGTTCGTCGCGGCTATGAACACCACGCTCTTGAGGGTGGTTATGCCGTCGAGCTCCGTGAGAAGCTGGCTCACGATCCTCTCAGTGACATGGGTGTCTGCTGCGGCTCCCCTCATGGGTGCTATGGCGTCTATCTCGTCGAAGAACACCACTGCGGGGGCGTACTGTCGGGCCCTTCTGAATATCTCTCTTATGGCCTTCTCGCTCTCGCCCACCCACTTGCTCAGCACCTCGGGGCCTCTTATGGCTATGAAGTTGGAGCCGCTCTCCGTCGCCACGGCTTTTGCTAGCAGGGTCTTGCCTGTGCCCGGTGGGCCGAAGAGCAGGATGCCCTTGGGGGGCTTTATCCCGATCCTCTTAAAGGCCTCAGGGTGCTTGAGGGGCCACTCTACGGCCTCCTTCAGCTGCTGCTTGGCCTCCTTAAGGCCCCCTATGTCGTCCCACCTGACGTTGGGTACCTCTATGTATATCTCCCTGAGCCCGCTGGGCACTATCTCCTTGTAGGCCTCCATGAAGTCCTCTCGCTTAACAACCATCTTGTTGAGGAGCTCTTCGGGAACCTTATCCGCGTTAAAGTCGATCTCGGGCAGGTAGCGCCTGAGAGCGTGCATCGCGGCCTCGCGGACAAGGGCGGCTAGGTCAGCGCCCGTGTATCCGTGGGTTATCTCGGCGATCTCCTCCAGGTCCACGTCGTCGGCGAGAGGCATGTTCCTCGTGTGAATCTGGAGTATCTCCAGCCTCCCTTGCTTGTCGGGGAGGGGGACCTCTATCTCCCTATCAAACCGCCCGGGCCTCCTCAGGGCAGGGTCTATCGCGTTGGGCCTGTTGGTGGCAGCAATGACTATCACGTCGCCCCTCGTCTCCAGGCCATCCATGAGGGCGAGGAGCTGAGCAACCACCCTCCGCTCAACCTCCCCCATCACCTCGTCCCGCTTGGGTGCTATGGCGTCTATCTCGTCAATGAATATTATCGCGGGGGCGTGCTTCTTCGCCTCCTCGAATATCTCCCTGAGCCTCTGCTCGCTCTCTCCGTAGAACTTGCTCATGATCTCAGGCCCGTTTATCGAGATGAAGTGGGCCTGAGTCTCGTTCGCCACGGCTTTTGCTAGCAGGGTCTTGCCCGTCCCAGGGGGGCCGTAGAGGAGGACGCCCTTGGGCGGCTCTATGCCCAGGCGCTTGAATATCTCAGGATACTTGAGGGGAAGCTCCACCAGCTCCCTAATGCGCTGGATAACGTTCTTGAGACCGCCGATGTCCTCGTAGGTGACGCGGGGCATCTTTCCCGACTCGACCGGCTTGTCGAGTATGATGATGTTCGTCTCCTGTGTTATGACCACGACTCCCTCGGGCTTGGTCTGGATAACCTCGAAGGGGATGGCCTGGCCCAGGACGGGTATGAGGACAGTATCGCCCTCTATGACGGGGTAGTCGAGGAGCCTCCTTTTGGCGTAGTTTATGAAGCTCTGGTCCACCTGTATGTTGAAGTTGCTGGGCGCCAGCTTGACCATGCTGGCTGCCTTCGCATTGGCCTTCCTCACAATGACCTTGTCACCAATGGCGACACCTGCGTTCTTCCTTAGAAGCCCATCCATCCTGATAATATCCTGGCCATGGTCTTCAGCGTAGGCGGGCCAGGCTATGGCAACAGTCTTCCTCCTGCCCTCTATGAGGACCACGTCACCCGGCTCCACGCCTATCCTGCGGAGGAGGTTGATGTCAATCCTCACCTTCCCCCTGCCAACGTCCTTGTGCTTAGCCTCAGCAACTCTGAGAACCAGCTCGCCTTCCCCACTGCCGCTTGAAGCCTTCATGACTATGCACCCGGGGGCTGCTAGCTTCCCCGGCGTCCCTGGTCTCGAGAACCCCTGGGAAAGAATGGGGGGGATAAGCATAATCTTGCCGGGTAGCCTATGTTTCAATGGAGGTATAGAGGGTTAAATCAGTTAGGTCAGGACCAAAGCCGGTTGGAGCAGGCTAGAACTCGCTCAGGCGGTGCACGCTCTCAATCTCAAAGTCCTGCAGGTTGGGGATCTTGGAGAGGAGCTCCTCGAGCTTCTCAGTACCGCCTTCAGTGTCCTCCGGCATGGCTACGTATGCCTTAAGCGCCACGTAGCCGAAGGCCACGGGCTCCTCCCGCGTCTTTACAAGCTCATAGCCCTCGGGCAGCCTTGCCTTAAGCTCCTCCACAATGGCCTTCCTATCCGTGTCAACATCCTCGGGGTAGAGTTTAACGGTCACGAGTACCTTGGCCAAGGGGAAACACCTCCAACCTCTAGGGTCCCGTGAACCCGCACACCGGGCAGGTGTACTTCACGGTCTGCTTCCTGCACTTGTAGCACCTGATAATCTCTACCTGGCCGCAGTTGGGGCAGGAGAATACCACGGCCTTCTCATCGGGCCGCAGCAACCTCCTACAGCTGGTGCAGACCCTCATATAAGCTGTCTCGTAGACGCTCAGCTGGGTCGACGGCCTCTCCACTCCAACCACTCTCCCATCAGCGTGTCTCCAGGGAATCTCGGCGTGTCCTAAATACTGTTCTAAGATTAATAAATCTAGCCAGACCAAGAAAACCGCCGGAGAGCGACATGGAGGAGTACAAGCAGGTAATAGCGGTCAGAACCGACATAAAGATGGGCAAGGGCAAGCTGGCCGCCCAGGTCGCCCACGCCAGCGTGGCCTGCGTAATAAAGTGTCAGAGCCGCGGGGGGGAGTGGAGCCTCTGGCTCAACCGTTGGCTGGACCAGGGGCAGAAGAAGGTAGTGGTCAAAGTGAGAAGCGAGGACGAGCTCTTCCAGCTCTACACCCGGGCCGCCAACACGGGTCTCCCCTCCTGCCTCATAAGGGACGCTGGCAAGACACAGCTCGACCCCGGCACCCCCACGGCGGTCGCCATAGGGCCGGCGCCCTCAGGGACCTTGGACAAGCTCACGGGTCACCTCCCCCTCCTATAGCGGGCACGGGGGAGCAATTCAATTATTAAACCTCGAACCCTAACAAAACACGGGGCCCCGCCCAGGGGGAGCCGCCTCCATACTCCTTCGCCACAGTGACGCGCTGGTGGGCGCCGGCCTTCCGCCACTTAGAGGATCGGGAGGTGTAGGGAAACGGTTAAGCTACCACTCGACAAGATATGCATCAAGACAGGGCTTCTCTGCCCACGTTGCCAGGCCCTCGTGGACAGAGGTGAGGTCAGCAGGGACGAGATACCCGTCATGAAGACGCTGATCGACCTTGAGGAAAACCAGGGCCTCAAGCTACTGCGAGAGGCCAAGTACGTGCGCTCAATATGGCT
>JALTXS010000036.1 GCA_027048265.1 Desulfurococcales archaeon | reverse complement strand
CTATAGGGGTATTGTGAGGGAGAAGCTCTTGGGCGGGGAGGGCTAATAAGGGCCTGGGCCCTGCTAGTGTTCTGGGGGTCGTGTGCAGTGGGGGTGGGACTGGATGCCCTGGTTCAGGCGGTTGTCATGCTCTTCATAATAATAGACCCCCTGGGGAACGCCCCCCTGTTCTATGCCTACACGAGCCATCTCTCGCCCCGGGTGCGGCGGGGGATTATTGTCAAGAGCGTTGCCATAGCTGCGGGGCTGCTCCTCTTCTTCGGCTTGGCGGGTCAGCCTTTTTTCCAGTTCTTCGGCGTAACACTGAATGACTTCAGGATAGCGGGGGGCATCATACTATTCATATACGGGATTATGGGCATCATGGGAAAGACAGAGGTAGAGAAAATAACCGAGCCCGAGAGCATAGCCGTCGTCCCCCTCGCCACCCCCCTACTCGCAGGCCCCGGGGCCATAGCAACGGTGGTTTTCATAAAGTACAACTGGGGCCTCGTCACAACCCTCGCCGCGATAACCATAAACACCATCCTCGCCCTTGCCCTGCTCCTCGCGGGCGACAGGCTCCTGAAACTCATGGGCCGCCAGGGCAGCCTCCTCCTAACCCGGCTCTTCTCAATGATACTAGCCGCCATAGCAGTCAGCATGATAAGACAAGGAATAATAGAGTCCGCCACAACGATACCAGGAAGAGAACAACCTTAAGGAAACAACGCTAAGCTACTGGGAAAAGCAGGTGCGGGGCCATGACCCGCTTGTTTGGAACAGCGGGGATAAGGGGACCCTATGGCAAATCCGTGACACCCCGGCTCGCCATGCGCCTTGGCCTGGCCCTAGCCCGGTTCCTGGGAGGCGGGGGCAGGGCCGTGGTGGGTCACGATATGAGGACCACAAGCCCCCTTCTTGCCTCAAGCGTAGCCTCGGGCCTCATGGCGGGCGGTGTGGATGTGGAGATCCTGGGGCTGGTGCCCACCCCAGTCCTCGCCTATGGTGTCCGCCTCAGGGACGCGGGGGCGGGGGTCATGGTCACGGCAAGCCATAATCCCCCCGAGGACAATGGGCTCAAGGTCTTCACCTCCGGTGGCATGGAGACCACGGAGGATGAGGAGGAGGGCCTGGAGAGGCTAATGGGCGAGGTTGACCCAGCGGGGGAGGGCATTGGAGTGTCCTGGGACCAAGTGGGCCGCCTAGCGTATGGCGCGGGGGATGTGCCGGGGAGGTACTTGGGGGACCTCTACGCTGTGCTGGAGCCTCGGGATAGGGGCTCACGGGTGGATGTCAGGGTTATGGTGGACTGTGGAAACGGGGTCTCGGGGCCCTACACACCGGTTTTGCTCAGGGGAATGGGCCTGGGGGTCTTCACAACCAACTGCCAGGCGGACGGCCATTTCCCGGGCAGGTATCCTGAGCCCCGGAAGGATGTGGTGGAGCCCCTCATGCCCCTCATGAGGCAGGTGGGGGCATCGGTTCTCTTGGCTCATGACGGTGACGCTGACCGGCTTGCGGTGGTGACTCCCAGGAGGGGGTTTGTGAAGCAGGACTATATCATAGCCCTGTACGCCCTCCACAAGCTTAGGGAAAGGAGGGGCACGGTTATTGTGAGCGTGGATGTGGGGCGTAGTGTGGAGAGGGTCGTTGAGGAGCATGGGGGGAGGCTTGTGAGGGCAAAGCTGGGCAAGACCCACGAGAAGCTCAGGGAGGTCCCCGATGCACTGCTTGCGGCGGAGCCCTGGAAGCTCATAGACCCCCGTTGGGGGCCCTGGGTTGACGGCATTTACCAGGCGGGGCTCCTTGCCAGGATAATCCTGGAGGAGGGCAGGGGGCTGGACGAGCTTCTCGACGAGATACCCGAGCTCCCCTGGGCGAGGGTCGACATCAAGCTCGATTCCAACGAGCCGGGGGACAAGGAGAGGCTCTATAGGAGTGTCGCGGAGGAGCTTGCATCAAGCTACGGGGACCGGGGAGAGGTGCTAGAAATTGATGGGCTGAGGGTGGACCTGGGTGATGGGGGCTGGTTCCTGGTGAGGAAGAGTGGGACTGAGGCCAAGCTCAGGCTCTACCTTGAGGCGGGTGATAGGAGGCGGCTGGAGGAGCTTTTGGATCGGATCTTGGGCGTCGTTAGGGAGAAGGCGGGTGAGCTGGGCATTGGTGTGGAGAGGCCTGTTGTAAACCGGGGCTAGTCTTCTCTCCGGCCTCCCCCCTCGGGGTGAGTGGGGCGGGCGTAGGAGTGTATCTGGTGGGGTCTCGCCACGGTTATGCTGGCGAGCTCGGTTACGCGGTAGAGTCTTATGACCTTCACGTAGACCAGCCAGTGGGGACTCGTGAGGTTCACGGGGCGGTCTATGCCCTCTGCTATCAGGTCTATGGCCTCCCTGCTCCCCAGGCGCCTTATCTCGTTCCCCTCCCGTGCGTATAGCCTGCCATCGAGCTTTATGGCGAAGGACTCTTCTGGCTTGGACTTCCTCAGGGTTATCTCTCGGGCCTTGGGGGCCACCCTGTCAATGTAAACGTCGGTGACTGTGTCGACGGGGATTATGCGTAGGAGGGGCGTGTCTCCCCGTATCTCGCTTCTCAGCACCTCTACGGCCTGGTAGGGGTCGGGGACGCGGACGAGCATTATGCTCTGGCTAGTGTCGACTATCGTGGCTTCGGGGAGGGCCTGGGTCACCTGCTGCCTGGCTACTATGTAGTTGTCGTAGCCGGGGTAGTGGGTTATTATGAGGTTGAAGGGGTCTCGGGGCAAGGCTATCCTCCTTCCACTCCTCGGGGTGTTTCCTATAGGTGGCTGGGGCGTGTTATGGCGTGTGGTGGGTTATATTTGGAGTGGTGGGCCAAGTCATATATATTCCGGATGCGGAATAATAGATTGGTATAGGTCCCATGGGTCGGGGGGTTAATAGCCTGGATTGGGGCCCACCATTGTGGGAGCATAGTTCTATTCCCCCATTACCGGTGAAAAGGGTAAAAAGGGTTTTATACACACAAAACGAGACGATCCCAATACAGACCCGGTGAGACGAGAGACTACCAAAGACAACGACGCCCAACCACACCGGGACCCTTACATACACCATTGGGTGATACCATGCCCCTGTTCCAACCCTACGTTCTACCAACTGAGAGCCTACGCATGGCAAAAGAGGAGAAGAAGGGCAACGGCAACGGGGCCCGGGGGCCCCGAGAGGACCCCTTCCCCGGCCTGCTCCCAGCGGTCAGCGTTTACCGTGACAAGGAGATAAGGATAGCCAACCGAACCATAAAGGTGGGAGGCCCCAAGCCCCTGATAAAGCAGGGCGAGCGCCTCGTAAGGCACACTGAGAGCATCTGCCCCTACTGCCAGAGGCTCCTCCCCGCGGTCATTGTTGAGAGGGAGGACAAGCTCTACATCAGGAAAGAGTGCCCCGAGCACGGGGAGTTCGAGGACCTGTACTTCGGAGACGCGGAGATGTACTGGAGGTTCCTAAAATACGCGGAGGAGGGCAGGGGAACCCACGCCTACGTGCCCGTGAGCGCGCCCTGCCCCTACAGCTGTGGCCTGTGTGGCATGCACAAGAACCACACCGCGCTCATGAACCTGGTCATAACCAACCGGTGTAACCTGAGCTGCTGGTACTGCTTCTTCTACGCGGAGAAGATGGGCTACGTGTATGAGCCCAGCATGGAGATGCTCCGGGCCCAGATAAGGCAGCTGGCAAAGCAGGGCCAGACCATGGCCGTGCAGATAACGGGCGGAGAGCCCACTATGAGAGACGACCTAGCGGATATCGTGAGGATGCTGAAGGAGGAGGGCGTCCGCCACGTACAGCTCAACACCGACGGCGTGGGGTTCGCCGAGCTGTTCTTCAAGAACCTAGACCTCGCCGTGGAGTGGGTCAGGGAGCTAAGGCAGGCGGGCGTCAACACAGTGTACATGAGCTTCGACGGCGTGAGGCCCAAGACCAACCCCAAGAACCACTGGGAGGTCCCCTACATCTTCGAGGTGTTCAGGAGGGCAGGGATGACCAGCGTCGTCCTCGTCCCCACTGTGATAAACACGGTCAACGACCACGAGCTGGGGGACATAATAAGGTTCGCGGCCAAGCACATGGACATAGTGAGGGGCGTGAACTTCCAGCCCGTGAGCCTCACGGGCAGGATGAGGCAGCAGGAGGTCCGGAGGTACAGGATAACCATCCCCGACGCCATCCGGAGGATAGAGGAGCAGACCAACGGCGAGATACCCCGGGAGGCCTGGTTCCCCATACCCACCGCCGCGAAGTTCGCCAAGTTCATACAGGCCCTGACCAAGAAGCCACAGTTCACCATGGCCAACCACATAAGCTGCGGCGCGGCGACCTACGTGTTCGTGGAAAGGGACGAGAGCGGCAGGCCCGTGGCCTTCCACCCCGTGACGGAGTTCTTCGACGTGGAGGGCTTCGTGGCCTACATGGATCAGATGAGGGAGAAGCTGGAGCGCTCTGGCAAGACCATGACCTACCTCCACATGCTCAAGCTCGCCAAGGACCTGAGGAAGTTCGTCAAGGAGGAGAACCTCCCCGGCATGAGCACGAGCTTCGGCCGCATGCTATACGAGGTGTTCATAAAGAGGGACTACCACACCCTAGGCAAGCTCCACTACAACATGCTGTTCCTCGGCATGATGCACTTCATGGACCAGTACAACTACGACGTCCACAGGGTTATGAGGTGCAACATACACTACAGTAGCCCCGATGGGAGGATAATACCCTTCTGTGCCTACAACGTTCTCAACGACATCTACAGAGACTACATACTAAAACAGCACAAGATAAGCCTGGAGGACTGGAAGAAACAGTACAAGGGCCACAAGTACGGCCTCAGCGACAAGTACGTGAGGGATATAAAGAAGCTCAAGAACCACCCCCTCTACTGGAAGACTTACGCGGGCTTCGTCGAGCCTAAGGTCGCCACACCCCTGGCCAAGGCCCCCCAGAAGGC
>JALTXS010000035.1 GCA_027048265.1 Desulfurococcales archaeon | reverse complement strand
TGGCAAGCGCGGCCTATCTCCAGGCCAAGCACGATGTGGAGCGGAGCCCCCTTACCAGCGCTCTCTTAACGGGGCTGGCCTACATATTCGCTGTTATACTCCTAGCCCTCCCCTACTTCGTGACCCATGCCATGACCATAGCCTTCACAGTGAGCGTGGTCCTAGCGGTACTCATGATAGCGGGGTTCACCTACTACGGGGCGGTGCTCCAGGAGAAGCCCTTCATGAGAGAGTTCCTCGAGAGCACGGGGCTCATGCTCGGCACTGCGTTCGGGGCCTTCCTCTTCGGCGAGGCCTTGGGGAGGATATTCGGCATCCAGGAGATATTCGCCTCCGCCCCCTAGCCTAGTACATACCCCCTGCCCGATCCACCCGTATTTTTCCGGCTCAATGTATATGTGGAGCCTGTATAAGGGCCCGCTCCCCCACTAACCATGGGTGTGGGCCTTGGCGAACAGGGGATACAGCGCTCAGGCGCACGATATGTTCAAGAAGGCCATGCCGGTGATGGCCAGCGCCCTCGCCCTCCTGGTCTTCGGAGGCATGGTCGGCATAGGCTACCTCGTCACCCTCATGGGCTCCAGCCCCCCCGCGCCCCTCTCCTGGACGCCCCGGTTCTTCACCCACCACTGGTTCTACATGGTCATGGGCTTCACCCTCGCCCTGATAAGCGCGGAGCTACTCGTGCTCCTCTCAGCAGAGTGGAGCAAACGCGCCGCCCCCCGGGGGTTAATAATGGCCTTCGTGGCAACGGTGTGGGCCAGCGCCTTTGCCTATACACTCGCCTCCAAGGGATTGGGGCTTCTCCTCTCAGCCCTCGCCACCGGGCTGGTGCTCCTCCACGTGAAGAGGAGCCTCCTAACCCGCTCCTGGATAGGCCTGCCGCCCACCCACTACAACCACCTCCTCGCAACAACCCTTCTCCTCACACTCATCCTCACCCTAGCCCACGCCCTGGACCAACTGGGCCTCGTGGACCCACTTCCCCTCAACCTCGCTCTCGCCAGCATGGTTCTCCCCGTGGGCGCGATAATAGCCGTGGAGTCCCGTGACATCCCCCTCCTCATGGGCATCCCCCCCACGAGAGCCCTGGCGGAGAAGAGGGAGCAGATAAGGACCCGGGCCGTCACCGGCTACGCGCTGAGCGTCGGGGGAATACTGCTCCTCTCATACACGGGCTCCCCCGCCTCCTTGGCCCTGGGAGGACTATTGGTGCTACTTGGGGGAGTCATAGCGGCAAGCAGTGTGGGGCTCCTGGGGCTACTTGAGAAGACCAGCGCAGGGGTCCCCAAGGGTCTCAAGGGGCACAGCAGGCTACATATTATGCTCTCCTTCGCCTGGTTCCTGGCCGCAGGCCTCATTGCGATGGCCTGGGGCCTGGGGGCGGAGATGCCTCTCGCGGAGGACGCCATAGTTCATAGCCTCGCCCTGGGCTTTATGTTCAACGTCATATTCGGCGTGGACGCCATACTCCTCTACGGTCACGCGGGGATACCTATAAACCGCGTCCCCCCACCAACACCTATCCCCACTCTCCTCCTAAACGCGAGCCTCCTCCTAAGACTGGCCTACGACCTCGCCGGGGCACAGCTCTTTGGCCTGGTCCTGGCCTCAGGCCCCCTCGCGGGCCTCGCTATACTATACTTCTACGCACGCAACATGAGGCACATAAGGAGGCTCCTGAAGACCACAAAGACCCCTGGATAATCATTTTGTCTAACGTGTTGGAATGGCCCGCAACTCTAAACTCACGCATATTTAATACTAATGAAAGAGATTGCTAAGTTGACATAAGTGTGCTATTATTCTTGGATGAAGCACACTAGCTCCATGAGCCTATATATTCTCTCTCCGTAAGTGACCGTTACCGTGAAGACTAATATAGTAACTACTCCATAGAGCATCAGGGTGGTAACTTGTCTGAGAAGATAAAGACAAGCATAATGGTGAGGCGGGACCTATGGGATGAGTTCAGAGCCAAGGTAGCGGTGGAGAAGGGGCTCAAAATGCTCAGCCAGGCAGTGGAGGAGGCCCTCGAAGAAGAGCTGATAGATCTCAAAGTTGCGGAGGCCCTTGAAGAGAGGTTGAAAAAAATGGAAGGCGGGCCTGCAGATGAATCTGTTCCTGTCAAGCCAAGGACGCGGACCGACGCGGGCAGGGTGATAAGAGAGATGAGGGACGCTAGGATTTGAGGACAATATACCTAGATTCAAGCGCTATCGTCAAACTTTATGTCGAGGAAGACGGTACTCCTCAGATGCGCAAAGTCTACGAGAGGGTCCTCAACGCGGAGACCGTTCTCGCTTTTTCTGTGTGGAACATTGGGGAAACCCTGGGTGCACTTGATAAGTACCTTAACAGGGGCTGGCTGGGTGTTGAAGAACACAGGAGAGCCAAACGACAGTTCTTAAAGGATCTGGTCAGGCTGCTTAGGCTCAGGCTCGTGAAACTGGTGCCCCTGAGAACAGGGCTCCTCATAAAGGCCTGGGACCTTGTGGAGAAACACCACATGTACCAGGCAGACGCGCTTCAAATAGTCTCTGCAAAGGCCGTCAATGCTCTAGAATTCTACACAGGGGACAGGAAACTCCATAACGCAGCGGTCGAGGAGGGTCTCAAAAGCCATTACCTTACCTAACCACAAGAATGCCCTCCCAAAGCTTCCCTTCTTTTATGATACGAGGCCAAGTGATTAGGACGCCCTCCCCAATTATTATAACAAGTTCGCACAGTCACTGAACCCTGTGGGGTGAAGTTGTGGTCATGGATGAAGAGATTCTCGAGGAGAAAGGTGAGTGTCTTCAGAAGCTTGCCGAGTCGGGTGTTATTAAGTTGATGCGGTTCCCCGAGCCTGTTAGGAGTGTGGATATGGCCTCCCGCGCCACGGGGTTGCCGCCGGAGGCCATTGTGAAGACTCTTGTTTGGAGGGTTGATGGAAGGCTGGTTGCTCTTATCCTGCGGGGGGACTGTAGGGTGTCTTCCCGGAAGCTCGCCCGTGTGCTGGGGGCCCGTGAGGCAGGTCCCGCGTCCCGGGATGAGGTTCGTGAGGCTACTGGGTACCCTGCGGGTGGTGTACCACCTCTTTGCCTACAGGGGGTGGAGCTGGTGGTTGTTGACCGGGGGGTGCTTGGCCTGGAGGAGGTGGTGGCGGGGGGTGGTGATGAGTATAGTCTTATAATTGCGAAGGTAAGGATACTTCTAGAGCAGAATAGGCCGCTTGTGTTGGATATAGCAGAGTGTGCGGGGAAGTGAACACTACTTGAAATGAGTTCTGGCGTTTGTTCGGCGCCAGATACTCGTATCTGCTCCTGCAGCTCAGTACAGTTGCTTCCGCTGTTTTCACGTGTGTTCCGGTCTGCTATTTCTCATGGTATCAGAATCTGTTATGAGGACTTCCTTAAGGGCTTGGCAGGTCCCTATATGGTCTTATACGAACACTTAGCGATAGCATCAGCCTCGCCCAACAGTTTATTCTCTTATGTAAGTCAACACAAGGGTATTTACGGCCTGCCGCCCCACCGGACCTTCCGTGAACACATAATGGTAGTCCTGGTGGAAGTGATTAACAACTTTTGCCGGATTCATAGCAACAGTAGCCTAGGGCCGCTCATTGTAGAAATTGCTAAAACCTCCAGAGGAGAGACAGTTTAAGGGGGATGAGCCCCGATGGGCGGTCTGAGCCCCACTCCCGGCAAGTGGGGCAGGGATGATTATCTGCAGCCGCGACCCCACAATGTGGGAGCCCCCCGTACTATTTCCCTTTACAGAAGCCAGCCTGATACATGCAACAGCTTAGAGGCAGCATGGAGGGATGAATGGTGACGCTGAGCCCCGAGGAGAAGAGGATGGCCATAAAACGTAGCACGGAGCTTCTCCGCCAGGGCGCCACCATGCTGGGGCTCCAGTGCCCCCGCTGCGGCAGCCCCCTCTTCAGGCTGAGGAGCGGGGAGGTCGTCTGCCCCATCCACGGGAGGGTCGTAATAGCCAGGAGCGAGAGCGACGTGGTCTCGGCCAGCGTCGAGGCCTCGCTGGAGAGGCTGGAGCGGGTCCTCCTCAGGCACCTCGACCAGCTCACGGAGGAGCTTGCCCGGGAGGGTCCCCTGAACCCCGAGCTCGTGGAACAGGCCAGCCGGGTTCTAGAGCTCCTAGAGAGAACCTCACGTCTTCGAAGCGCACGTCGGGAGACCAGCCCGCCCGGCCAGGGACGTGGTGGGGCCCAAGAGGGCTAGAGACAGGGACACATTTTCACCCCCTGTCCCCTCACCATAGTATACCGTGATGCCTAGGGCAGGGTGTGCTTAAGGGTCCGGACGAGCCTCAAAAGACCCCCCGTGCCAAGGCTCCACAGGAGCGGGGGAGAGACCCTCCGGGTAGCCCCGCTTGGGGAAAGGTACAGGAGCAGAGGACTCACGCTCACCCCATACTCCTCGAATAACCGCCTAGCCATGTGGTCCCTGCAGTCCTGGGCGAAGAAAGTGCAGACCACTCTCAAAGGCAGGGGGTCTCCAGGACCCAGTGAGCGGACGAGCTCCTCCCAGAGGGGGTCAAACTTCCTGCAGAAGGGGCATTTCCTGTTATCAAAGTAAATCAAGAGGCCCCCAGCCTCCCCCGGGGTGGGCAACTTTCCTGAAGCCCTTTCAGGACGTCCCCCACGATAGAGGAAAACACCCTCCTCAAGCACGCATCTCACCCACATGGTTCCTGTTGGGCAGTTTCGATTAGAGCTGAGTGGGGTTACAGCTTGTCATTGTAATTCAATGTGGTTCAATGTCTTGAAAATATGACATATAACGGGTATGTGTTGGGATTGCCATGTTGCTTATCCCTCGGATTCCACGCATTGTTGAATTCACGCTCCACGTATATTGGGTCTATAATGTTTCACTGGGTTTTTTGCATTGGAATTTTAACCTGATTGTAAGGTGCGGGTTCCACGAGGAGGGTGTGTAAGACAGGATGACTTGTTGATGTTTGACTTGGAATCATGGTTTCTCATCTTACTACCAGAAAGCATTG
>JALTXS010000034.1 GCA_027048265.1 Desulfurococcales archaeon | reverse complement strand
ACCTTGACGAGGCTCAGGTCGTTGGGGGGGAGGAGTATGGTCTGGGGATCCGTGGCGGGGCTCCCGTTGACCACGACGGTCGCCCCCGGGGGGTTCAGGAGGGTGTTGTTGAGGTAGACGCTCTTGAGCTCCAGGTACCCGTCCCCCACGCTCACGAGCATGTAGAGGGTGTTATCACTCGTGTTGTACACCACGTAGACCACATCGAAGAGGGCCTGGGAAAGAATCTTCTGGGCAAGCTCAAGCTGGCTCTCAACCTGCTGCTCCGCAGCCTGCCTCTCCTGCATGATGTTCAGGAGGATAACGGCCCCCAGGCTAACCATGATGAGCGTGAGCATTATGGCTGCCATTATCTCGGAGACCGCTTTCCCCGACCTCTCACCCTTTGCCGGCAGAGTTAACATCGCCTGTTCCTCCGTCTCTCATGGGAGCCGCAATTGTGAACGAGATAGTGTGTTCCAGGGAGCCCCGAGGGGTATCCTATGATATGCTGTTATGGTTTGTAAATAAATGTGTCTATGTCTTTGCCAGTGGGAGCATGTTGGGTGAATTGGCGTGTATTTGTCATGTCCATCCCGGGGGTAATACCCGCTGTATGAGTGGGTATGTTTTTCTCACCCGGGCCCCCGAGGCCTTTAAGGGTGCAGGTTTTGACCGGAGATGGTGCTAGGACTGAGGCTCTGGAGCAGGGCCCCGCCCCATATGCGAGGGCTGCTTCGCAGGAGATAGTAGAGTTCATTGAGAAGGCGTTGAGTGACCTGGACTGGGCCCGTGTGGCCCGGGCGGTGGAGCTCCTCGTCTACGCCCGGGCGGCTGGGGGCAAGGTCCTCGTCATGGGGGCGGGGCGTAGTGGGCTGGTGGGCCGAGCCTTCGCCATGAGGCTCATGCACCTGGGGTTCCCCAGCTACGTGCTGGGGGAGGTCGTGACCCCCGCGGTGGGTTCGGGTGACATTGTTTTTGCTATTAGTGGCTCGGGGCGCACCGAGCTCATAGTCACAGCCGCTAAGGCAGCGAAGAGGGCGGGGGCCCGGATAATAGCCGTGACCAGCCACCCTGACAGCCCCCTGGGCGAGCTAGCGGATCACGTGGTGGTGGTCCCGGGGAGGACCAAGCTGGCGGAGGAGACGGACTACTTCGCCCGGCAGGTCCTAGGCATACACGAGCCCCTCGCGCCCCTGGGGACACTGTTCGAGGACACGACCATGATTGTCCTCGACGGGCTCATAGCGGAGCTCATGCACCTCTTGGGCAAGACCGAGGACCAGCTTAAGCGAAACCACGCCAACATAGAACTCTAGGCCCACCACCTTACTCCTACTCCCTGATTTTATCGAGGGATTACGCTGTTAACATCCCTCTATTGTGTATAGCTTGAATTAGGATTTCTATAGAGATTGTTCCTTTTCAAAGCCCTGGTTGGGTTCTCCCCCATTATCGGGGGCAAGGTTTTTATTGGTCCGGGCTTCTTCCTGCTTACATGTTTAATTAAATTTAATTAAAGGGGTCGAGCACCATGGCAGGAGTCGTATGGCTCACCGGCCTGCCCGGAAGCGGGAAGACCACCCTCGCCCAGAGGGTCAAGGAAGCCCTTGAGGCACGGGGGTACCGGGTGGAGCTCCTGGACGGCGACTGGGTCCGCAGGACAATCAACGTGGGCGCGGGGTTCACCCGAGAAGAGAGGGAGAGACACCTACTACGCGTGGCCTGGATCGCGAGGCTCCTGGCGAGGAATGGGGTGCTGACACTCTGCAGCTTCGTCTCACCCTACCGTTCCACCCGGGCCCGGGTTAGGGAGATTGTTGAGGAGGAGGTCCCCTTCCACGAGGTCTACGTCAAGGCCAGCCTCGATACGGTGATTAAGAGGGACCCCAAGGGCCTCTACAAGAAGGCCCTCTCGGGGGAGATAAGCAACTTCACCGGCATATCAGACCCCTACGAGGAGCCCCAGAGCCCCGAGCTTGTCATAGACACGGAGAGGGAGACGGTGGAGGAGAGCACCCAGAAGCTCCTAGAGTACATTGAGTCCCAAGGGCTTCTAAGGGACATCTGCCGAAAAGAATCCTAAAGCACTCAGCTCTAGGAAAGGGAGACCCCGGGATGGAGACCCCCCTACTCCCCGTCCTTCTCGCCACATCCCTTGTAGCGAGCCTCCTTTACTCCTGGATGGGAGTCGCCTTCTCTCTCACCATGATAGTCCTGGTAACCCTCATCGGCCTAGACGCTAACACGATGATGCCCTCCATACTCGCCGCACAGCTCACCTCGGCCCTAGCTACATCCGCCCACCGGACCAGGAGCGAGCAGAGGGGCAGGAGAGACGCCCACAGCATAGCCCTACTAACCCTAGGCTCCCTAACCGCCTTCACTGCAGCAATGTTTCTAGGCGTGGGGCTGCGTAGCGAGACCAGGGTTATGGCCTCGGGGCTCCTGCTGGTAGCCTCGGGCTTCAGCCTCGCTCTCCTCAGTCTTACGAAAAGAAGCTGCAAGGGCAATCCACGGGGAGGCGAGGCCCTGATAAGCGTCGCTTCTGGTGTTGCGGGGGGGCTGGTAAAGGGAGTGGTGGGGGCGGGGATAACACCCGTCATGATCGCCCTCCAGAGCCTCTCCTGCAGGGACTTCGGCACCATAGTCTACCGGACTGTGTTCTCCGAGCTGGCAATACTCGCCGCGACCCTCATCCCCTACGCTGCGAGCTTCGGACTAGAACCCGAGGCAACCCTCACGGCGGTTTCGGGTAGCCTCCTAGGCTCAGCGGGTGGGGCCTGGCTGGGCCTCGGAAAAAGGAAATCCAGCACACGGAGCATGCTCCTCTCAGGGGCCCTAATGCTGCTACTGGGCCTCCTGGGGCTCCGCTTCCTCACCTGAACTCCTCCTCTAAAAACGCGTGTATTTTAGGCGGGTAGTCGAGGAGGGAGAAACGTGTTTGTCATCATCTCCTCGGGAGGTATGGCTTTCTAGCTGCCGTGTGTCAGCATCAGTTCGAGAATACTCTCCTAGTCGTCGTAGGGTGCCAGGAGTATTGCTCGCCCCACCTTCTCTGTCAGGGGTGGGTGTGGGGAAGGCGTTGTCCTCCTAGAGCATCTCTTTAGGTACAGTGGTCTAGCCATATTATGTATTGTATAATTGTTTATTAAGGAAATGGCTCGGGCAGGAGTTAGGTTTATATTGTAATTAAAAGTCATTAAGGCCCAGCTGGAGGTGACGCGTGTGAGCGGAGAGCGCGTACAGGTCACCATCAGGAAAGACTTGGTCGAGAAGGCCCGCAAGTTCATAGAAGAGCAGGGGGGCTTCGACAGCCTGGAGGAGTTCCTCGACTTCGTCCTCGAGACAGTGCTCGAGGAGGAGGGCCCAGGCTCGGAGATGAGTGAGGAGGACGAGGAGAAGGTCAAGGAGAGGCTGCGGGCCCTGGGCTACATGTAGCCTCCCCGCATTACCCATTCTCACTGGTGCGTGGGGTTGCCGCGCAAGCCATCGGATAGAGCGGGTGGTGGGAGGGAAGGCTACACTACCGTGTCCATCCCCGTAACCCTGTACAAGAGGATACAGGAGCTCATAAAGGACACGGGGTTCACCAGCGTGAGCCAGTTCGTGGTCTACGTGCTCCGGGACGTTGTCGCTGAGATGGAGAGAGAGAAGCTCCAGGCCGAGGGCCTGAGCGAGGAGGAGCGGGAGAGGATACTTGAGAAGCTGAGGCGCCTCGGCTACATCTAGGCCTAGTCGGAGGAACCCGGTGATAGCATGGTCTCGCAGCCCCATGGAGGGAGGCTCGTCCGCAGGGTTGCACATGGCAGGAGGAGGGAGAGGCTCCTCGAAGAGGCCCAGGGGATGCCCCAGCTGGAGCTCGACGACACCCGGGCCGCTGATGTGGCGAACATCGCCCATGGTGCTTACAGCCCCCTGGAGGGGTTCCTCACAGAGGAGGACTATGAGAGCGTCCTACTACACATGAGGCTCTCCAACGACCTGCCCTGGCCCATACCCATTGTTCTCGACACGCCCAGCGAGGCCGCCAGGGACTGGGGAGTGGGCGACGAGATAGCCCTAACGCACAGGGGCCGGATGCTGGCGGTCATGTCCGTGGAGGACATATATGCATGGGACCGGGCCGAGTACGCGGAGAGGGTCTACAGGACAACCGACCCAGGGCACCCCGGTGTTGCCAAGCTGGGGGAGATGGGGGGCCTCCTCGTGGGGGGGAGGCTGGAGCTCCTGGAGGAGCCCCCCGAGCCCTTCCAGGCCCTGAGACTCTGGCCCATAGAGACCCGGGTTCTCTTCAGGGAGAGGGGATGGAGAACCATAGTCGCCTTCCAGACGAGGAACGTGCCCCACCTGGGCCACGAGTACGTGCAGAAGGCCGCCCTCACCTTCACCGACGGGCTCCTGATACACCCCCTGGTGGGGTGGAAGAAGCCCGGGGACTTCAGGGACGAGGTGATAATAAGGGCCTACGAGGAGCTCATACGACACTACTACCCCCCAAACAGCGTTGTGCTGAGCGTCCTTCGCATGCAGATGAGGTACGCGGGGCCCCGGGAGGCGGTGTTCCACGCCATTGTGAGGAAGAACTATGGGGCCACACACTTCATCGTGGGGAGGGACCACGCGGGGGTGGGGAGCTACTACGGGCCCTACGAGGCCTGGGACATCTTCAGGGAGTTCCCCGACCTGGGGATAACCCCCCTCTTCATAAGGGAGAGCTTCTACTGCACCAAGTGCGGGGGGATGGTTAATGAGAAGATATGCCCCCACGGCGACGAGCACCGCATAAGGATAAGCGGCACCAAGCTACGAAGCCTCCTCGCCAACAAGCAGATGCCCCCCGAGACCATGATGCGCAGGGAAGTCGCCCAGGTCGTGATGGAGTTTGACAACCCCTTCACAGAGTAACGGTTGTAATACCTGCAAAGTGCTCGGGGAAAGGGTACTCGAACCCCAGACCCCCCTCCACATGGTTCACCACTGGGACACCGATGGCATGGCCTCTGCAGCTCTGGTAATAAAAGCCCGGACAATTAGAGGCGATGAAACGGAGACCCGTGCCACCATCCCCCCAATAGGCTCCTTCTCACCCCAGGCCGTCGTGGAAGCCCTGGGCGATACGGTGGAAAGGCAGGAGGCTCGGCTCCTGGTGCTAGACTATGGTATAAAGTGGCCTCCCCAGCCTCCACGGGGCATGGATGGCGAGAGGCTCCACGTGGTCGATCACCACCGTACAGAGTACCCCATGTGGC
>JALTXS010000033.1 GCA_027048265.1 Desulfurococcales archaeon | reverse complement strand
GGCACCGTGGTATACGAGACTGCCATACTGGAAAAAGGCGTTGAAACGGGGCACGGGGTCCTGATAAGGGAGCAGACCCACATAGGCGAGCAAAGCCTGGTAGGCACGGGCACCATAATTGACGGCCACGTGACCATAGGCCGGAGGGTAAAGATAGAAAGCGGGGTCTACATCCCCCCCAACACAACCATAGGAGACAACGTCTTCCTCGGCCCCCGAGCCGTGCTCACCAACGACCGCTACCCCCCCTCCAGGAGGCTACAAGGCCCCACCATAGAAGACGGCGCAGTAATAGGAGCCAGCGCCGTCATCCTCCCCGGCATAAAGATAGGGAGAGAAGCCATAGTAGCAGCGGGAAGCGTAGTAACAAGAGACGTGCCCCCAAGAACCCTAGTAGCGGGAAACCCCGCCGAACCCAAATCCACAAGAGAAGAATATGAGGAGAAAAAGAAGTATTGGGAAAAGAATTCTAAGTGACTTTTGTCTGGCCTTGTTTCCCGTAATTGTTTTTTTATCTTTCAGTTTCTAGCCTGGCACCGTCACCGAGAAAGCTATTGGTAATGTTACTATATTATGTGCTTACGACTTGTGGGGTGCCAGAAGACACAGGTACCCTACCCGATTATAATGGCTGGGGAACAGAACCGGGGAGGAGGTCCTGCTCCGCAATCTTATAGGTTCTCTTTTTATATACGGGGTTAGATAGTAGTAATTACGGTGAAGATGCCCGGTAATTGTTAAGAGCGATTAGAGAAAAGGGGCCGCTTATATGGCTGGTAGCAGAGCTAGTGAGTCTAAGGAGATTGTGAGGGAGATTATAAGGGCGGTTGAAGAGGATAGGGAGCTAAGATACTTGCTGATGGGTGTTCTTGGTTTTCGGGAGCTGTTGGACAGATTCGCCCGGCTCGAGGAAAGGCAGCAAAGACTGGAGGAGAGGCAACAGGCTCTTGAGGAGAAGTTTGCAGAGCTTGAAGAGAGGTTCGCCCGGCTCGAGGAGAGGTTCGCTGGCTTAGAGGAACGCGTAACGAGGCTGGAGGAGCGCTTCGCGCAGCTGGAGGCCCGTTTCCTTGAGCTAGAGGAAAGGTTCGCTAAGCTTGAGGAGCGCGTGGCTAGGCTGGAGGAGAGGGTGACTCGGCTGGAGGAGCGTGTAACGAGGCTGGAGGAGAGGTTTGCGGACCTGGAGGAGCGTGTTATGAGGCTTGAGGAGCGTGTTCTGAGGGTTGAAGAGGAGCTCAGGAACCTTAACAGGATGATGATGGCCGTCCTCCACAGGTTCGGTATGCTTAGTGAGAGCGGTTTTAGGGATGCTATGAGGTACGTTGTGGAGGAGGTGTTCGGCGTGGCCGAGGTCACCCGGTGGGTTGAGAAGGACGAAGAGGGCATTGTATATGGGAGGCCCTCGGTAATTGAGGTGGATGTGCTTGTCAAAGACAACGTGCATATGCTCCTCGAGATAAAGTCAAGGGTCTCCAAGTCAGACGTCGCAGAGCTCCACCGGATAGGCAGACTCTACGAAAAAAAGACGGGTATAAGGCCCAGGCTGGCCATCGTGGGCGGGTTCGTGGATGAGGGGGCCCTGGAGCTGGCCCGGGGACTGGGAGTTGAAGTCTACCCTGTCGTGGAGGCTAGGGTGGCGTTACCCTAGCTCCACTTTAATAACTTGAGATTCTCCAGGGTAGGCGGTTAGTAGGTATAGGTCTCCCTGCCAGAAGTAGTAGAGGGTGAAGCCCGGCTGCTCGAGGAAGGGTAGGAGGGGGAAGAGCAGGGGTAGGGCAATGGCAACCGCTCCGGGGGAGACCCGCTGGCCCAGGGGGGCCTCGACAAGGGGCTGGGGATCCCCTCCTGCTTGTGAGAGGTAGATGGTCTTCCCCCTCCTCAGGTAGAGGAGATCGCCCTCCGCGTATAGGTCAGTATAGTCAACCAGCTGGGTGCTCCACGCTACGCTGCCCTGGGGAGTCACCCTTACGGCTACAAGGGGGCTGGCCTCGGCCCTGAATGTCTGGGGACCCCGGGTTAGGGTCACTATGCGGGGCTCGAGCGTATACACGAGGGTGGCGCCCTGGTTATCCGCATAGAGGCGTGGTGCCCGCTCGCGGAAGAAGATCTCTCCCCGCGCCAGCTCGAGGCCCGCCACCTTCTCAATACCATTGCTCAGGTCGAATATGTCCAGGTAAGCGTGTCCTCCCCCGGGCTGGCCTGGACGCACGGAGTGGGCGAGAAGCACGTATAGCTTGCCACCGTCCACGAACTGTGCAACCACGTGTTGCTTCAGGTCCTGGTGATCCCTCTCATGTACGCGTTCGAAGCACCTCTGTTCCACTCCCTCTTTGCCAGTCCTGTAGATACAGTAGACAAAGAGGTCTCGCGTGAGGTCAGGGCTAGTGTCGAAATCGAATAGCACCGCTACAAGCCCATTTTTGTAGAACCAGGCCCCGAGGGGGTTGCCTGTGAAGAGCCTGTTGGACCCGTTAAATACGTAGGTCTGCTCATAGCTGTGGTTCCATAGAACCCTACCGCTCTCGAGGTCAACAGCCATAGCTGGAGGTCCTAGGAGGTAGGCCACGCCGTCTCTCAGGGCCATTGCTCTTTGAACGGTTATGTTCGTCTCTATGAGCCTCCCCTCCACCACGTCGAGGGCGTAAAGGGTTCCGGGATAGGGGTGGCGGGGCGGGCACTCTCGTGCAAAGTAAGCATACCTCCCGTCATAGCCCAGTATCCTAATGCGGGAGCCCCCGGTCTTCTCAGAGACAAGCCCCTGGAACTGGCAGGCCTCTCCCTCTATACCCTGGGGGCTCAGGGGGATTTCCTCCACCACAGCGCTGGCAATTATCCTCCCAGAGGCTATGTCTAGGACGCCCACGGAGAGCCGGGTGTAGTTTGCCCCATCCTCTCCCCTAACCGTCTCTGTAGCGGCGTAGACTAGGGCGTTTTCCGAGAACCCCGCGGTGAGAAGGTTAACACCGCTTATGGTGGTAACCGTTTCGATGGGCGTGGGGCTTGCCGTTGCCTGGGGCGATGGGCTTGTACCTGACCCCGGCTGGGGGCTTGTAGTCTCTACTGGCGGGGGTTGTCTCTCGGGGGGCTCCTGTCTCCCCGCGTTGGAAGCTATAAGTATGAGAACAATGACGAGTATTAGGGGTATGATTAGCTTGGCCCTGCCCATGGCCGTTCCCTTACCTTTCTTTGGGCAGGGAGTTCGTTGTGTGGGTTGTTTTCATTCTTTATGAATTTTTCGCCAAAATCATCCAAAACAAAAACTAGCCCAATGAAACCCCCTGGGTGACGGATTATATTCTCAGAGGATGTCCCTCTGTATCTTTTTGGAGAAGTCGAAGACGGTCATGCTTACGACTCTCCCGTTCTTTATCCTGAGCACAATATCGTTCTCCAGGAGCCTCTCGTCATCCGCGTCCTCAAGGTCGGTCCCGAAGTTTATGTAGAGGATGTCGTTCTGGTTGTCGTACTCGAACCAAATGTGCCTAGTGCTGGCGAGGGGCAGCTCCTCATCCTCCACAGGCTCCTCTAGACGGCGTTCCTCCTCCACTCTGGTTCCCTCCGTAGTCTTGACTCTACCCGGCCGTAATTGTCTGGGCAAGTCCTTTATAAAATCCCCTCTTCAGAAATACCAGCGAGGCCGCAACTAGGGAGGGGTTAGTGCATGAATGGTGAGAGCAGGAAGCTGGCTCTAGCATTGCTCGTGATACTCGCGGTTGACCTGGCCATAGCCACCTACGCTCTCTTCAGGGGACCCTTCCCCGTCAAGGTCACGCTGGGCACTCCCCTTGCTTATAGGAACATTTACCTCCATGTCCCCATAGCGGTCTCAACCTACGCGGTCCTGGGGGGAGCGCTGGTATCGAGCCTCCTTTACCTCATCCGCGGTGACCCCAAGTACACGAAGTACGCGGACGCCTTCGTGAAGGTGGGCCTCCTCTACGGTGCGGCGACCCTCGCAACTGGTAGCGCGTGGGCTAGCGAGTCCTGGGGGACCCCCTGGAACTGGGACCCTAAACAGACAGCTGTATTGCTACTCTTCCTCGCCTACCTCCTCTACTTCCCCCTCAAGAACAGCATAAGCGACCCCGAGAAAAGAGCCCAGGTGGCCGCCAGCTACGCCATAGCATCCTACGCCCTGGTCCCCATGAGCTTCCTGGCAAGCCGGGTCCTGGAGAGCCTCCACCCCACCACCCAGGCCATAGGACAGTTCACCGGAGGAGGAGCAGGGGGAGCTCTGCTCGGCCCCCGGATACTCCTACTCATGTCCTGGGGGATACTCCTCGCCCTAGCAATAGCCCGGGGCGACCTAAGGCTCCCCAAGGCCCTTCCCCCTGCAATCGCCCTTTTCGGCATAGTCCTGGGACTCATAGCTACAGCACCCCTTTTACAGGGGGGCTACGAGAGGGTCATAGGAGTGGATACCCAAGCCGATGGCCGCGTGTCCTCACTGGAACTCTCAAGTGGTAGGAAGGTTGTCTTCAACCCCCCCGCGGAGAACCCCATAACCCCCCCGCTTACACGCGAAGGGGAGAGCACCCTCCTAGGCCACCTAGTGAGGGTTGAGGATGACGAGATTAGGGTACTCCCCCACTGGTCCACACCCTTCACCTATAACGTGTACACCCTCCTTATATCAACAGGGTTGTTCCTAGCAACACGCTCAGCCAATAAGGGGGAGGAGACCCGGTGAACCGACCCGGACCCGGGGTTCTTACCCTCCTGGTCCTCATGATACTTGTTACAGCAATCCTCACGCTAGCTCCCACCCGACAAGGCAATTCCGCAGAGCCCCGGGAACCCGGCCTTCCCGCGGGGACTCCTGGAACTGCTACTACTTCCCAAATAGGGGGCCCGGGAGAAGCTGAGCAGGCTTCGCAAGGAGAAACCCCCATCCCCCAAGAGGTTTCCCCCAACCAAGAAGCGACTACGCGAGCCATCCTCACATCCACTCCCCCCGGCATCCCAGAGGGGCTGACTGGTGGACTAGTTGTACGTGGGGCCAGGCTTGTGCAGCCCTGGATTAGTGTGGAGTACCAGAGTATTGGGGGTTATTACCAAAGCGTTGTACGGATAAGCCTTGAAAAAGCCCTAGTCCTAGCCCCCTTGGGTCCTGGGGATGCGGGAAGCCAGAAGGCACGGTACAAGCACCCCTTGGAGGCACCCCTGCTCTGGAGCCCCCTGGGCTTCTGGGATGCCGAGAGGAGGGTGCTATACGTGTTGGAGGACCCCGCGTGGTACGCGGTGGCCCTACTAACGGGCAGGGTGG
>JALTXS010000032.1:4188-5280 GCA_027048265.1 Desulfurococcales archaeon | reverse complement strand
TTGGCAAAGGTGCTCCAGGGCAGGCCCTGGGAGACCGTGGCGTCCATGTTGGGTGAGAAGGACACTCGCGTGATGATGACCCTCAAGGAGATAGCCCAGGAGTTCCTACTAAAGTACTTCGGCAAGGACATGGAGTCCCCCATAGGCGTG
This sequence comes from Desulfurococcales archaeon, assembly GCA_027048265.1. GTDB lineage: Archaea > Thermoproteota > Thermoprotei_A > Sulfolobales > Fervidicoccaceae > JALTXS01. Next base: position 5,130 of record JALTXS010000032.1, on the reverse strand, counting down.
GGGCTGGATGAGGCGCTGGGCTGATAGCATTGCCGGGACAGCAGGGCAGAGACGGGCCCAGGTATGGTGAGCCCGTCCTGGTGCTCCTCCCCAATGGCCAGAGGAAGGTAATAGTCCCCAGGCCCGGGGGCTTCACCGACACCCGCTATGGTAGGATAAGCCACGATGCCCTAACCAGCGTAGCCTGGGGAGCTGGTGTTAAGACGAGCACGGGGGCGCATGTCGAGGTCCACCGGCCGAGCCTGCCCGACATACAGATGGGCCTCGCGACACATGGTACGCAGGTCATCTACCCAAAGGACACATCCCTCATGACCCTCATGGCTGGGGTGGGAAGAGGCTCGCGGGTGGCGGAGGCTGGTTTCGGGAGCGCGTTCCTTACCATGGTTCTAGCGTGCACGGTGGCGCCCCAGGGCAGGGTCTACGCCTATGACGTGAACCCCCGGGTGCTAGCCACTGCCGAAAAGAACCTCGGCCTCGTCTCCCAGTGCAGGGACGTGGTGGAGCTCAGGATACACGACGTGAGGCAGGGAATCCCCCAGGAGGGCCTCGACGCCGTCTTCCTAGACATGCCCGACCCCTGGAACGTGCTGGACCCCGCCCACAGGGCCCTCAAGCCCAGCGGGAGCCTGGTCGTCTTCCTCCCCACCGTAAACCAGGTCTCCAAGCTCCTAAGGGAGGTGCAGAGGCACGGGGGGTTCACGGATCCCCGCGTTCTAGAGACGCAGGTGAGGGAGTACCAGGCCAATCCCGAGGCACTCCGTCCCCTCCCTGTCCAGGTGGTCCACACGGGGTACATGGTCTTCCTGAGAAGCCGCCTGAAGGGAGAGGGCTAGGCCCCCATCATTTATTATATCCCCCCATCATAACAAGACCTGACCCACCCCACGTGGAGGTGCGCTTACCCCTTGACCCGCGACGAGTTCGCCAAGATAGCTCAGG
>JALTXS010000032.1:0-4178 GCA_027048265.1 Desulfurococcales archaeon | reverse complement strand
GTCGCCCGTGAGGTCTTAGACCAAGCGGCCGAGATCATAGACGCTGCGGAGAAGGAGGCCCAGGCGATGAGGGAGGAGGCTGAGAGGCTGCTCGAGGAGATGAGGAGGAGGCTGGAGGAGGAAAAGGAAAAGGAGATACAGCGCATCAGGCGCGATATGGAGGAGAGGAGGCAGAGGCTCCTCAAGGAGCTAGAGGAGAAGGCCGAGAGGAACCGAGAAAGAGCCGTGGAGGAGGTCTTTAGACAGCTCTTGAGGGAGCTTGAGGGATGAGGGGTCTTCTCAACGCGAGAGAGGTACCACGGCTGTACTACCTCAAAGGGAGGCTCCTGCCACCCCAGAGACTAGCCGATCTCGCGAGAAGCGCCGACTTGGACGAGCTCTCACGCCTACTGAGGGACACCCGTTACCAAGAGTGCCTCCACGGGGCCCAGGGAGCACGGGGCATGGCCGACGCCCTTACGCGCTGCGCCCTAAGGGACAAGCTCTTCATACACAGGATAGCGGACCCCGACGCGAGAATAGTTACGGGGGAGCTTCTCAGGGCCGAGGATGCCCGGAATATCGTGATGATAATAAAAAGGTACGTCGTGGAAGGCCCCCGGGGCATAGGCGAGATTGACGAGGGGACCCTCCACGGAGAGTCCCTTGAGCTATACAAGCTGCTCCTCGAACAACCCGTGGAGTCCAGGGAGCAGCAGGCCAGCGCCTCCCTGCTCCTTAAGAGGGTCTCCGACTCTCTTGCTGACAAGGCCCTCCAGAGGGACTTTAGGGAAGCCCAGAAGCTCTACGAGTCGGAGCAGGACCTGGGCGTTGTGGAGGCCTACGTTGCAAGCAGAAGGCTAGCCGACGTTGTCACAGCGGCGAGCAGGGTCGAGAACCGCACCGGTCCCTCTCCCCGAGAAATGATCTGCCCCCACGTGGACTACCTTTTCGCACAGATGCTGGCAAACCTCTTCATGCACACCCGGAACCCCAACGTGGTTGCCAACATAGCGACACCCAGGGCCACCTGCCGGCTGAAGGACGTCGTATCAGCAGTTCTCGCATCGGCTTCCCCTCTCCAGCTCTACCAGGCCCTCCAGGCAAAGTACCGGCTCCCCGCCAAGAAGTTCGACAACGAGGCTGACGCCGATGAAACCGTGGGGGCCCAGGTCACGGCCCTCGTTCTCCAGAGAGCCCGCAGGGCCATGCTGTCCTACCCCTTCACCCCCAGCCTGCCCATCGCCATCTACATGGCAGTAGAGATGGAGCTGCAGGCGCTGACTAGGATACTCAGCCTAAAACAACTGGCAGCCCCCCTGGAGAGGTACTCTCACCTCATCCCCATGGCCTGAAGAAGACCAGGGCCCCCGGGTTGCGGGCAGCTAGCCCAGGTCCTCCACAAGCCTCTTGACCACAAAATCCCTCCCCAAGGCCTCCACCAGGGGCGCAGCCCTGGGGCCGCTGTCCCTGCCCACGAGGACGCGATAGAATTCCCGATAGAACTCCCTCCTCTCCCGGGGCCCCATCTCCTTCGTGGCCTTTATCATGGTCTCCTTTATGCTCTCCTGGCTCCATTCCCCCAGTTGTGAGAGCTCCTCACCCAACCTCTTCAGGATGTCCCGGTATCTGAGGCCCCGCTTCACCTCGGGGGACAGGGTATCGAGGGGCTTGTACCTCATGCTGGGAGGAGCGTACCTCTCGACCCACCTTCGGGCTCTATCTAGGGTCTCCTTTAGCCTATTTAGGTCCTCTGGCCCGGGATTGGAACCCAGGAGCCCGGAGGACTGTAGTCTCCTCACAACGTGCTCCATGGGGGCCTCCGGGGGAAGGGCCTGTGATATGAGGGCTAGGGTCGAGTAGGGGGGCTGGAAGGGCTTCTCCACGGGGATGGTGGACAGCTGGGCCAGCTCGTAGCTCTTGGCCTTCAGGTACTCCTCCTCGCTCAGGTTCTCCCAGCTGCCCCTGCTCATGACTTTCTCGTAGTATATGTCCTCGGCCTCGTAGTAGGCCTGGTAGTAGGAGGGTATCTGGGACAGGTCTATAACAATCTTCCGCCGTGGGGGTGTAGAGTAGTAGAGGTACCGGAGGACCTCGGGGTGGGCGACCTCGTACCACTCCCTTGGGGTTACGCCTCGGAAGTCGCTGCTCGACATGTCAGTCTCCCTCCCCTCAACGCGGAGGCTAACCCACTCGTACCAGGTCCCCATGGGGGGCCTGTGGTTGAAGACCTTCTCGCTCAACTCCACGCAGCTGTCCCTGCTCCCTCCAGGCGCGGCGTGGTCCTTACCGTATGGCTCGAAGGTTATGTCCAGGGCTTTCCAGACGCCCGCCCACTCGAGCCTCCAGTTGAGTTTCCCCTCGGAGAGGCTGGTCCTACCCCTGTAACCACAGGCCCTGCAGACGTACTCCGCCTCATCACCCTCTATACTCAGCGTCTTAGTGCGGTCAATCCGCCCACAATTGCCGCATATTGGCTCGAAGGGGACCCAGTCCTCGGGATAGGGGTTGCGCCCCCTGTACTTGTTGATGATGCTCCTGACCAGTTCCCTCTTCTCAATGCTCTCTTTTACAACGGGTCTCAGCTCCTTCTTGTAGAGACCCGTTGTGTCGACGACCATTATGCGCCCGTCAGTAAACCTGTCCAGGTAGCCGCCGAAGTCCTCCCAATAGTGCTCCACCCAGTTAGAGTGGCACCCCCGGGGGTCAGGGACTCTTATCAGGGGCCACCCAACATACTTCCCCCCTTCGCCGCCCGGGAACTGGGCCTGCTGGGGCTTTTTACCCTTCCAGGCGTCCTGCGTGTAGAGGACAATCATCTGCTCCACAGAGTAGCCGCGTGCCTCGAGGATCCTTCTAACACCCTCTCCTATGAGCACCTCGCCCCGGAGCCTGCCTATGTGCTGGAGCCCCGAGACGCTCAGTCCACCATTTATTATTATTTTCCTCGACCGGTCCCGGCCCACGTGCTCCTCGAGCTGGTCGGCGAGCTCCTCTATCCAGTGCCTCGGCCTGGTCATGGGTTCCCCTCCTTTCCTCCTAATTGCCTGCCTGGGGTCAACGTTTGATTGACGGCCTATTACTGCTAATATAGATAGCTTGTTAGTCTCTCAATGTTTTTCTCCCCGACTCCTGTTAACCGGGGAGTTAACTCCAGGCTTTAGTCCCCCTCCACAGGGGGCGTCCAAGGCGTAGGTTAATAAGTCCAAGCAATAGATATTCCACGCCAGAAGTTCTAGGAGGTCGTGGATAATGTCTGAGGTTAAGGTCGAGTACAGGCTCCTAGGAGGCACGGGGGAACGGGTAAGCGCAATAGGCTTGGGTGCCTGGCAGTTCAGCGACGCTTGGGGCGTTTTGGAGTATCAGAGGGCGAAGGAGATAATAGACGAGGCCCTGAGGCTTGGAATCAATCTGATTGACACCGCCATAGTCTACGGGAGGGGAATGAGCGAGAAGTTCGTGGGACAGGCCCTACAGGAGCTCCGGGCCCGGGACCAGGTATTCATAGCCACGAAGATACCTGGGGAGATGCTCGCGGAGCACGACGTATACAAGGCCGTTGAGATGAGCCTGAGGAGGCTACGGACCGACCACATAGACCTCATGCAGGTCCACTGGCCCCCCTCGTGGAACAATATACCCACCTGCGAGTACATGAGGGCCCTGGAGAGGCTCGTGATACTCGGGAAGATAGACTACATAGGCGTGAGCAACTTCGGACCCGCCCTACTAGAGGAGGCCCAGGCCTGCCTCGGGAGGGAGGAGATAGTCAGCAACCAGGTCAGGTACAACATTGTTGACAGGGAGGCCGAGAAGGAGATAATACCCTACGCACTCGCCAACGGTATGAGCATACTCGCCTGGAGCCCCCTCGCAAAAGGAGCCGTTACGGGCAAGTACAGCCTCGACAACCTCCCCAAGTTCGAGGACGTGCGCGCCAACGACCCTCTCTTCCTCCCCGAGAACTTCAGCCAGCTCACACCCCTGTTGGAGAAGCTCAGGGAGATAGCCGAGCGCAGGCAGAAGACCATGAGCCAGGTGGCCCTCAACTGGCTCCTCGCCAGCTACGACAACGTCATACCCATACCCGGGGCCAAGAAGAGGGAACACGTTACCGACAACGCTGGGGCAATGGGCTGGAGGCTCAGCTTCGAGGAATGGAGGGAGCTGGAGGCCCTCTCGAGGAAGATAGTGGTCTA
>JALTXS010000031.1 GCA_027048265.1 Desulfurococcales archaeon | reverse complement strand
CTCCTTATCCCCAGGCGGGCTAGGAGCTCGCTTGTAGGACATCTCTCTTTGAGCTATAGTAGGAGTGGGCACCTGGTCTCCTGGTCTATTCTGCTTATGTCTACCTTATCCCACCATCGCTTGGCATTATCACTCGTGATGTTCACCCCTGAGTTTCCAGGAACTCCATGAGTTGGAAACACATGGTTAGTATAAAAACCTTAACCTTGAAGAAAGAGAAAGACTAATATAGAGGGTTTATATGAGAGGGCCCGCCGGGATTTGAACCCGAGAGCCTCTGGCTCCGAAGACCCAAGGTCCATGAATCCCGGCGGGCCCGCCACAAAACATTCTAGACCATCATCGAGCTAGGTGTAGGATGTCTCGGTAGCTAGTGCTGCAAAACACAATCGAGACTCGTTCAGTCCTAACAGTCATGTGGTATAATAACTATGTGTTTATAGAATTTCTATGGTATGACCTTTAGCCATGGTATTCGTTTAAAGTCCTCATCAAATGTGAGAATGGTGTTTATGCCGTGGTGTATGCACGTCAACGCGATTATGGCGTCGCTCGGCATTAGTCTAAACTCTGTTAATGCCTCGTAGAGTTCTTGTTCAGTGTATATGCTTGGTATTAACCTGATGTTTAGTCTTTTAATTAGTTCTTTAACAGCATTAATTACCTCCTCTGGATATCCGTGTTTCTTTATCCACTTTCTGGCCGAATAGGCTCTTTTTACTCCGTGCCTGTGCTCTAAATAGTGAATTGTTGATGCATATATTATCTCGTTGTGTACTACCATGTCAACGACGTAGTCATCGGGGTTCTCGTCTAGTATGGTTAGTGCCTCCTCCGTTTTGGGTGTCTTGTGGAGAATGTGATATAGTATGTTAGTGTCAAGGAAAATCACGACTGCCAGGCCCCCTCTAGGTACCTCTCTAATTCCTCCTCACTAGACTCACCAAGAACACCGATGATGTCCTTCAGCCTCTCTCTCAGCCCCTTCTCAATCCTTACCCTTATCTCTTCACCTTCCTTAAGCTCTACTGGTTCCAATAGCTTTAACACGCCCCTCTCATACCTTACTCTTATAACCTTCGACAATTCTATTCCCACTTCATACATTAGGTGCATCAGGGCAATTAGCTCTTCGTTCCCGATATATGTTTCCAGTTTATCATCATTAGGTATCTTGTATGATTATCATCGTTGAAACATGTTTGCAATTGATGGTTCCTGTCGGAAATGTTGTTTATAAGTCTCAGGTCTCCGGAGCCGGAGACCCCGGGTCCCGAATCCCAGCGGATCCGTCATATAGTTGCATAATGCAAAAGATTATATTTTAAATATTTTTATTACAAATAAACAAGATTTAATGTATCTGATATATGATTTGATTAATTCTTATCATGATAATCTGCTTATTAATGTCTTGTAATCTTTATTGTTCAATAAGTAGTAGGCTTCGACGCCGGATTTTGAAGCATTTTCTCTCATTGTTCTATCACTAGTTATCAGTATCGCGTCTACATGCTTAGCTGCGGCTATGTAATAAGCGTCGACCGCTCTACATCCGGTTAGCAATGCTATCTCTGCCGCCTTATCATGGATGAGTTTCTCGTCTATCACATTAATGTGCCCAAGCACTATATTTAAAATATCTAGAACGTCCTTAGGGTCAACCCTCCTCACAAGCACTGCACGTAGTTCCACCTCGAACAAGAATGGCTCGTAAACGGGTAGTCCAAGATCGGATAGCTTGTTGAGGACACTTCTTGCCCTTCTATGCCTCTCCGGATTCCCCGGGAAGAGGAGGTAGTAGTCTGCAAAGACACTAGTGTCTACCACGACGGCATTAATGGGCCTCAATTTAATGGCTACCTCCTCTCCTCTGCAAACTCCTCAACCACGTCCCGGTCAACCTCGAAACTGTACTTGCCAGCCTCCTCGCGAAATCCCCTAAAGGCCTTCTTGAGTATAACTATCTCAAACTCCTCCCCCTCATTGAACTCAACATAATCAATAGGCCTAAGTGCACCCCTCTCGTATCTTACCCTGATGACCCTTGACAACCCTCTTGCACCCCTATCATGTATAGCATCATGAACCAATTAGCCTTTTTCCTGTGAAGATGTCTCAGATTATTCACCATAATATACAAATGTAAAATTGTTTGTTGAGAGTGTTTCCATTTTTATGGTTTCCCCTGGAAATGCAGTTTATGAGTCTCAGCCGTTCGAAGCCGGAGGTCCCGGGCTAGGAATCCCGGCGGGCCCGCCATTATGATACTCTTTCTGCGGAAATGATTGCAGCAGTCAGTGAACAGGAAATTATGATTAATAAAAACTCTCGGAGCTCGTCTTGGTTGAAGCGAATTCCTATTTCTCTGAGTGGATGGCTCTAGGGTTTTGGGAAGAGTTAAGAAGCTTGATAAGTGATAGTACTGCATGGTAGAGGGCAATGTCTAGCGGTGTTGTGAGGCTTCTCATATCTAAGGATGTTATAAAGAAGCTGTTCGGGTCTAAGAAAATCAATGTGTCTAAAGGTATCGACGAGGTGCTTGAGAAGTATTCCGAGAAGGTTGAAAAGGACGTGCTTCAGGAGTTTCTTAAGGAGAGGAGGTAGAATGTTCAATGAAACTAGCGGTTAATGTCTCGTTTTTTATCGATAGGCTCTTCATTTACGATGAGACCCGTAGCAATAGGGCACGTAACTCCATCAGATTTGTATACCTAGGCTCGCTTCGACCTGAGTTATTATAGAGAATTAGGCACATGAAAGGTGGTTTCGTCGCCTTAAGCCTTTTCAGCCCCTAGCACGATTACAAGTACTTGTATAGCTTTGATGTATGGTAGGCTGTTATCACTATGATTGCACCAGCTTCTATTCTGTAGACAAATGTTAGGACTTTATTGTTAAGCTTCTTTACGCACTTGAATTCCCAGTTCTCAATATCTTGTCCGGGTTGGTTATACAGGCCTCGACTTCCTCACGGCTTATGCCCCGGCGCCTCATACGCTCCAGCGCGTGGATTGTGTGTAACGTGTCTTCAAACGTCGGCCACCAGGGACTCAGGACCCTCTATGACTAGTCTCTTCAGGTCTATATCCCTGCGGGAGAACCCAGAACCTCTTCCAACAACCTCTCCCTTATCATTAAAGTCCACCACTACGCCCGGGGAAACCTCATCAGAGTCCACAATCCTATCGTCCCTCAGCTTGATATACAATGCATCAGCAACCTTGTCATAGCCAATCCTAACCTCCACAGAAAACCACCCAACACTAAAGGCATTACATGACAATTAAATAAAACTTGATTAATAACACCCTAAAGAAAAATAGCGTCATCCCAGCCCAGTTAACCACTTTGACGAACATCTAAAAACATGCTTTCCCCCCCAATACTTGATAAAACCAATAATTTTTAGCACGAATAGGCATGAAGGCTAGGCTTTTGGAAGATAGAATTATTTCCTAGATGTACCACCTAAGGACTATTATCACGGGATTACCACAGTAAATGTAGCAATAGGGTATGGAATGCTTGTCTCCCTGGTTAATATGGCCCTACCCACTAGTTTAGGTTTCAAGTGTTGCTCGGTTCTTGGGAGGACGCAGTGTCAAGTAGTGTTAATGAGAAGTTTACCAGTGAATAGAGAAGAAATGGAATGATGTGACGAAAAATTACAGAATACGAAGACAGCCCATATGACTAGACTGGTTGTTTGGAGGTTCAGTGTTTGAATATGCCTTCTTTTTGTGATAGGAAGAAAAAGTTGGCGTATCAGCAGCTGGTTCCACTACACAACCTATAGATTTCTCTTAGAACACTGATTTAAAGGAGGTTAAGGAATTACTGGAGAGGGAGAAGGGATAGAAGGGTTGGAGCGAGTATCTGCTGGAGCTCTACTGAGAGGCCAATATTTCTAGGGGAGGAGCGGCTTTTACATAGTTTGGGGTATTCATGATGGTGGAGTTGGATGAGTTGTTGTGGTCTAGAAGAGAGTTTAGAAGAGGTTCAGGCTTGGGTGAAGCTGTTTGATACTTGTGTTTTGATTGATGACCTCAGGCGGGATTCCAACGAGGCCGGTGCGGTTTTTGTTATTTACTTGGTTGGAAATTCTGGTAGGGGTTAAGCCCGGGGGGGTTAAAGAGTTTCTGGAGAAAGTATTTGAGGTAATGGGCATTGATGGTAATATTATATCATAGAATATACCTAGCTATGAGATAGGTTGAGGCAGGGGGTCAGCTGATGAGCGACGCTCAACCCATCATAGAATCAACATAAACTTCATACCGCCTAACCCTTGTGACGAAAAACAAGGTCTTTCAACGATTAGCCAAATATGGTCTAAAACTGGAGCTACGGAAATAATACAGCCATGAAACGTGAAGGACTTAATGAAGGCTCACCCTAAACAAGATAATGGCCATAGACGTAGAATACAGGAGATTTTAAGATTCAACACGGGTGGCAACTGCGTTTGAGAGGCGGACCTGTTATACTTGTGGGTGGTCTGGGTGGTGGTGGCGATGTGGGTTTAGCCGCCCTGCTTGCATCCTCTCTGATAGGTAGCCTAGATGGGGTGGTGTTTGCGAGCTTCTCTGACTGCGACCAACGGGCTTATAGGGGAAGGCGTGTCGCGGGGAGCCTATTCGTGCCTACTGTTTATGGGGAGAGGGATTTCGAGTGGGCTCTGAAGGAGGCTTTTCCCCGCTCGACTGTTTACAAGGTCTGCGTCCACGGAAAGCGGGAGGAGGTGGACAGGGCCCTTGACTGGATTGCGGACAAGTACAGGCCACGGTGTGCCCTTTATGCTGACCTGGGTGGAGATGGGCTTGTGACGGGTTATGAGGCTAACCTGGGGAGCTATGTGACGGACACATTGGGCCGGGCCGCGCTGGCAGCGGCTTCCAGGAGGCATGGGTGGAGAAGCCTTCTGGCCGTCGGGGCCTTGTACTTGGAGGGTGGGCGGAGGAGGCTGTTGAAGCTGGAGGAGCAGGTGGCGGACCTTCTCTACTATGAGAGACTGGGCCTTCTACTGGGGGTCTTTGAGCCTCCGAGAAACTCGGGAGATGTTTTGAAAAAGCTCCTCCGCCCTGCTCCTGGGAGGGAGATGGTGTCGGTTATGCTTCCCCTCTACCTGGCCTCTCTTGAGGGGAGGGACTCCCTGTACATTAAAAGGGGGTACAGCACTGGCCTCCACCGGGTGGACTGGTGGACCCGATACGTCTTCCTCGTAGATGCCCTGGGCTCCTGCGAGGCGAGCCCCCTGTGCAGGGCGGCCGACGGCGGGTGGATAGAGGCCCTAAGGCATTGGAGGCGGCCCGCCCCCTCGCAAGACTACGCTAAGGCGGAGAAGGA
>JALTXS010000030.1 GCA_027048265.1 Desulfurococcales archaeon | reverse complement strand
AAAGAGGACGTCCCCGCCCATAGTCTGACAGTGGTTGAGAAGAAGCTCCTCGAAATGGCGCGGGCCCTGGCTATGGACCCCAGCCTGCTTCTCCTGGACGAGGTGATGGCGGGAATGAGCCCCCGTGATGTGGACCGTGTCGTCGAGACTATCAAGAGGGTTAAGAGAGAGAAGGGCATAGCCGTGGTGGCTCTTGTGGAGCACCTAATGAGAGCGGTCACGGCCTTCGCTGAGAGGGTGGTAGTAATGCACCAGGGGAGGCTAATCCTCGAGGGAGCCCCAGAGAAGGTTATGAAGGACCCCCTGCTGGTTGAGGTATACCTGGGAGAACCTGTTGAGGTGTAGAGGCTTGGGCGAGAGCCTTGTAGTGGAGGGCTTGGAGTCCGGCTATGGTGAGATGCAGGTCCTGTGGGGTGTGAGCCTCAGGGTAAACAGGGCTAGCATGACAGTGGTACTGGGGCCCAACGGCGCGGGCAAGACTACTCTCCTCCGCACCATAATGGGGATAAACAAGCCCTGGAAGGGAAAGGTCATCATGGAGGGGGATGACGTCACGTTTGTACCTCCTCACGAGAAGGTCGCCCGGGGAATGACACTAGTCCCCGAGGGAAGGAGGCTGTTCCCCGAGCTCACCGTGGAGGAGAACCTACTACTGGGCGCTTACACCAGGATGTCGACTAGGAACACGGCGGGCTATAAGGAGGCCCTCTCCCAGGTATACGAGCTATTCCCAAGGCTCAGGGAGAGGAGGGAGCAGAAGGCCGGAACCCTGAGCGGGGGAGAGCAGCAGATGCTTGCCATAGGGAGAGCCCTCATGTCGGAGCCCCGCATATTGCTCCTGGACGAGCCCAGCCAAGGCCTCGCGCCAAAGATTGCCATCCAGATTATAGACCTCCTTTCAAACCTTCGGAGGGAGAAGGGCCTGGCCATACTACTCGTGGAGCAGAACATAGCTGCTGCTCTGAGGAACGCGGACTATGCCTACGTTATGGAGCAGGGGGTCATAATAAGGGAGGGGGACAGGGACAAGATACTCCACGACGAAAGCATACGGCAAGCCTACTTGGGCCTCTAGCCTACTCCCCCTCCCCGCCCTCAGCCGGCGAGAAGACAACCACCCCGTTGTTCTCCACCGCCCACACCCGGTCCCCCACCTTTAGGTCATAGTCTCCATCTATCCTGCCTAGTACCTTGAGCCCGTGCTTGGAGAACTCAGCTATAGCTACCCTCAGGGGAGGCTCGAAGCCTATGGGGGGCACGTATATCGTAGTGAGGGTTACTATGCGTCCCGGCTCTCTGAGCTCCACCTCGTAGAAATCCCGAGAGCCGCAGGAGCACCTTATCTTGGGCGGGTAATATCCACGCCCGCAGGACCTGCAAACTTGTATCCTGAGGGACCCCATACTCACCACCCCGGCTCGTACACGAGGGTGAAGGCATTGTGGCCGAAGCCGCCCATGCTCATGGACAAGGCAGCAGTGGGCTGGCTTTTTATCTGCCTCTCACCAGCTTGTCCCCAGAGTTGGAGTGTTATTTCGTAGGCCTGGGCAACTCCCGTCGCCCCAATCGGGTGTCCCTTCGCTTTCAGGCCCCCACTGGTGTTCACGGGAAGCTCCCCGTCGTAGCGGGTCCAGCCCTCCATAGCAGCCCTCCACGCCTCTCCCCTGGGGTAGAACCCCATGTTCTCCAGCTGGGCTATCTCGAGTATAGTCGCCATGTCATGGAGCTCCACAAGCCCGACATCGCGTATGCTCTTGCCCGCCATGCGGAGGGCCTTCTCCACAGAGTTTTTCACAGCCCGCATCTCCAGGAGGTCGGGGCGCTCGTGCACCACGTGTGTGTCAGTGGACCCGCTTATGCCCGTGATGAGTACTGGCTTGCTCGTGTAGCTGAGGGCCTTGTCAAGCTCCATGAGCAGAACGGCTGCAGCCCCGTCGCTTATGGGGGTATAATCCATGACCCTGAGGGGCTCCGCCACCACCCTTGACCTGTAGTAGTCTTCCAGGGTTATCCTCTTCTGGAAATGGGCCTTGGGGTTCATGCTGCCGTGGAGATGGTTTTTAACAGCAACGTGGGCCAGGGGCTCGTTGTCGATGCCGTACCTGTCCATGTAGTGCCGGGCTATAAGAGCGGCGTAGCTGGGCAGGGTTATACCCGTCCTCCTCTCATACTCGTTGACAAGCCCCGCTATTATAGCCGCGTTCTCTGCGGTTGACTTGTGGGTCATCTTCTCGCCGCCAACCACTAGAACGCTGTCCACCACCCCCGAGGCTATGGCCGTCCACCCCGCCATTAACGCGGCACCCCCGCTTCCACTGGTGTTCTCCACCCTGTAGACAAGCTTGTCCTCGAACCCCAGGAGACCCGCCAGTATATTCGCGGGCCCAGTTATCCCCTCGTAGAGGCCCGGGCTCATAACGCTCACGATAAGGGAATCCACGGGGGCCTCGGGCAAGTCATCCATCGCCTCAAGGCTGGCCTCAGCCAGGAGGTCGAGCAGCTTCTTGTCGGGGTGCTTGCCAAACCTCGTCATGCCAATAGACACTATGGCTACCCTTCTGCCAGCCATGGGCGCTGCACCGTCCCATTACATCTATTGTCTAAAACAATTTCCCCAAATGCCTTAAAAAATCCCTCCACCAACCAGAAAGGCGACCAAGGGTTATATAGCCTCCAATAAAGAGAGGAAATACATGAATAAAGAGCCGGGGTGGCCGAGCGGACCAAGGCGGTGGGCTCGAGACCCGGTTTCCGGCTAGCATTCCAAAGCCGAGAGACCCACTGCCCCTCTGCGGGCGCGCGGGTTCGAATCCCGCCCCCGGCGCCATCTACTTTGACTAAGCCTCCTTATAACTCCAGACATGTTATGCGGCTACCTGGTTTGACAAAATGGCTCAAACCCAACCCTTTTAACTTGACCTTAAGAGTTCTGGTCCGGAAAAGTTCAAATAAAAACGGAGGGGTAACGAGGTGTCCTTCTACAGACTCTTTTTTGCCGTATCCCTTATAGCACTAGCAACTCTCATAATTCCAGTAGTTTCAAATATAGTGTCAGCCAAAACCTATTACGTGGACAGCTATTCGGATTTTATTAATGCAGTAGAGTACGCCCGTGACGGAGACGCAATAGTGTTCACAGGTAACCTTGATATAAACCTGTACTACGCTGATACTTACAACAACTATAACAACAACGGCCAGTATCTGGCTTATGGCCAGTGGAGCTTTTATAACATGAGCATAACTATAACAGCAACTCCTAATGCGACAGTAAGAATCTACGGCAGTGCGATAAGGCTGCACAATTGTCACGACGTGGAGATAAGTGGCCTAGAGCTGAATTACACCGATATTTGGGTAGAGGATGGCTCGAGAAATATTGTTATAAAAGAGAACGTTTTTCATAATGGCGGTATAATATGGTTAAAGGACGGCTCGAGTGTTTATACCATTATTAACAACGAATTCCTAGACGGGGGCGGCATAAAAGTAGATTATGTAAGGGGAGGGGGGAACGTTTATGGGAATACAGTAAACGGCTTCCCTCTGCTATATATTGAGAAAAATGAAGACAATATTTCCGGCATGGAGGAGGATTACGGGCAGGTAGTTGTCGTAAACAGCAGGAATGTATCAATTAGCTTCCTTGACATGAGAAGTGAAAAAATAGGGCAGGTGATGTACCCCCTAGTAATAAGCGGTTCATCTTCTGTCGAGCTCATAGGCTCTACTTTCGACACGGGCACGGTCACGATATTCAACTCCACTGACGTGGATATTAATGACAGCATCTTCAACGCTAACAAAAGCTACATACTGGAAATCGCTTATTCTAATGGGATAACCCTTAGAAACAGCCGTATAAAAATACTAAGCGAGAAGCCGAGCCAGGCTATACTTGTAGAGATGAGTGTGGATATAAGAATAGATAGTAATGAGTTCAAAGCACAATACGAGAAGGTGGGATCGGGATTTCCCACATTCATACGAATATACAAATCCAACAAGACAACGATTAAGGACAACAACTTCACAGCAAACATAATAGACAGATTTGGGAGAACAACTCGCACTATCCCAGGCGTTATCTATACCGGATCCATATATTTAAAGGTGCCCAACAGCGATATTGTTATCCAGGGTAACAGGTTCGAGAACCTTATTAGTGCCATATGGATGACTAGTCCCGCAAAGAACATTCTCATTGTTAGAAATATCTTTGACAACATGGAATATTACGCCATTGGGCTGGACGACGATACATATAATGCAACTATTGCATGCAACCTCTTCAATAACTCCGTAATAAGCGTCAATTATGATGAAGATATCACAGTTGATGCCCACATCTATATGAATGCATTTCTACGAGACAGCCCCGGATCGATATTCTACCATGGTAGTGTAGTGTCTTTCACAAATGACACTATGCTAACGCCTGTGCCTCTGAGCTACGAGTACAACTCTGTAACCCATTCGTCCAAACTGGGGAACTACTACTCCTGGCACGACAATACTGATGCCGATAGAGATGGCATCGCAGATAACCCTATATATGTTGGGGAAGATTACTCCATGATGCCTCCAAGGGAAATCTATGATACCAAACCAATAGCGGATCCCGCAATACTCCTAATGTGTGGAACCCCTCTCCCAAGTAGCCTTGTTGGAGGCGGAGGAACTGGGGGCGCTGGAGGAGGCGAGGGGTCATCCACCCCTCCATTAATCGTTGCGCCTACAAGTGTAACATTCCCACCGACAGAACCAGGAAACACGGTGAGCGCCACGATAACCATCAGCAACACGCTGGGTGAGGCGGTTGAGCTAACTTCTGTGAACCTGAGGGGAGACACTGGTGTATTCGCCGTTAATCTCTCGAGCCCATATACCCTACCTCCTGGGGGCAGCATATTGGTTAAGATTGCCTACAAGCCCAGCGCCTATACCTCGTACAGCGCTGTGCTCGAGATAGCAACGAACCTAACCACGGAGCCCACCCTAGATGTGACCCTAACGGCCCAGGCGAAGAAAGCACCACCTCTCCCTCAGCAAACTATAGAAACGCTGGGAAAAAGGGCGGTAGCTGCCAAGCGGATAGGAAAACTGATAGCAGTAATCTCCAACCTGCCCAACACCACAGCGGGCAAAGCGGGTGCGCATATGGTCTTCCAGCAGCTAAAGCGGATGGACCTAGATAAGCTAGTAAACGGGGTTAGCGTAACTAAAGACACCCTGTCCCTTGATGCCAATGGTGATGGGAAGGTGGATGCCCTGGACCTGGTGAACTACCTCTCCAGCCAGGGCCTCATGAAAAAACCCCCCAAGACCACCAGGGCCTTCTCCCAGCAACTCCTCAAAACCCTACAAAAACTATACGGACAAAACCTCGAAAACTACCCCACACCAGAAGGAAAACTATGG
>JALTXS010000029.1 GCA_027048265.1 Desulfurococcales archaeon | reverse complement strand
GTAGACACCAAGACCCTCGTAGACTGGAACATGATGACCATCTCAAGCCTAGCCCAACTCCACAGGGCAACCGGGGACCCATCATCCCTAGACATGGCGCACAGGGCCTACGAGTTCCTCCACAGGAAAGCCAAGCCCGGCCCCCTCTACGCCCACCAGCCCGGCGAGGAAGCACCAGGCCCCATCGACGACCAGGCCCACGCCCTCAAAGCAGCCCTCGACCTCCACCAGGCCACACTGGAGGAAAGGTACCTTATGCACGCACTTGAGCACGCCCAAGCCCTGCTCGAGACACTCGTGAAACCAGACGGCACCGTGCTTTACCTCCCCCCAGGCCAGGACTCCCCCCTTGCCGGAAAGGCCGCAGACTCCTTTGACTCAGCTACAGCAAGCCCCATAGCAGTGCTCGCAGAGGCCCTCTGGCGCCTGGGGTTTACAACGGGTGAAGAGAAGCTCACCCAGGCCGCAGTCGGGATTCTAAAGAGATACGCCCAGAGGGCCCGCAAGTACCCCCAAGGCCACATAGGGATGGCCCTCCCCACCCAAAGGCTCGAAGCCCAGACCGCCCGCCTCGTCGTAACGCCCCCCAGTCACTCGTGGAACGACGATGTCAAGCGAACCGTCTTGGAGGAGACGGGGAAGCTATGGAGACGCTACCGCCCTTTCCTTGAAACACTCCCCAACACACCCAACGCTACAAGGGTAGACCCCAGCCTCAAGACCATGCCCCCCAAATGCAATGGCGTCACCCTCTATCTGTGTTGGAAGGACCGCTGCGACCTCCCAACATGTAGCTGGGAAAACGTGGACAAAAGGTTAGATGAAATGTGCAGAATTGAGTGATAATTTTCAATCATATTGTCGTCTTATTCCGTTAACCGTCTGGAGGAAATAACTTGTTTTCATATAGTGATTGTTTTTCTATTGAGTCCGTTGGTATATGAGCAATAAAGTAAGTTCTCATAGAATACCTCGGGTTTGCCGGGCTACCTCCGCGCGTATCCATTCCACGAGCTCCTGGGGTGTGTTGAAGCTGAGCTTCTCCTCCCTGGGTTTGTAATGGCCCTTCTCGTCCACCCCGTACTGTATGTGGGTGGCGGTGACGCTTCCCCGCTGGAGCTCCCTCTTTCCCACGACTACTATTAGGGGTATCCTCAGCCTTCTCGCCTCCCTGAGGCGGGCGTTCAGCCTTCCCTCCGCCATGAGGGTCGTCCTTATCCACGCTCCCTCCAGCATCTCCGCGATTCTCCTAGCATACCCCCTTTGCTCCTCGCTGCCCTCCTCGATGGGGAGGACCGCGACCTGTAGGGGGGCGAGCCAGAGGGGCGGGCGGCCCGCATAGTATTCTAAGAGTATCCCCGTGAACCTCTCTATGGTTCCAATTATGGCCCGGTGTATCAGCACGGGGGTTCTCTCCCGGTTCTCCTCGTCCGTGTAGCTCAGGCCGAAGCGCTTGGGGAGGTTGAAGTCGAGCTGGATGGTGCCGCACTGCCACTCCCTCCCCAGGGCGTCGGTTAGGAAGAGGTCTATCTTGGGCCCGTAGAACGCTGCCTCGCCCTCGTCAATGGTGAAGGGGATGCCGTTGTCCCTGAGGGCCCTCTCAAGCTCCTCCTCAGCGCGGTCCCATAGGGCGGGGTCGCCCATGTACTCGTCCCTCCTCTGGGGGTCCCGGGTGCTGAGCTTGAACCGGTAGTTCCTAATCCCCACGCTGCTGTAGACCTCGTCCACCAGCCTCAGGAGGCGGGTTACCTCCTCCTCTATCTGGTCCTCCCTGAGGAAGATGTGAGCATCGTCCTGGGTGAAGCCCCTGACCCGGGTGAGGCCATGAAGGGTCCCCGCGCGCTCGTAGCGGTACACGGTCCCGAGCTCGAAGTACCTCACGGGGAGCTCCCGGTAGCTCCACCTCCTCCTCTTGAAGATTGTTATGTGGAAGGGGCAGTTCATGGGCTTCACTGCATGCAGGCGGCCCTCATGGGTGAACACGTACATGTTCTCCCGATAGTGCTGGAGGTGGCCGCTGGTCTCGAACAACGCTCCCGTTGCGAGGTGGGGCGTATAGACGGGCTCGTAACCCCTGCGCATGTGGAGCCTGAATATATACTCCTCCAGAGCCCTCCTCATCCTGGCCCCATTGGGCGCCCAGAGTATGAGCCCCGCGCCCACCTTGGGGTCGGTGAGGAAAAGGTCCATCTCCCGCCCCAGCCTCACATGGTCCCGGAGCTCCACCTGGCGGAGGAACTCCTGGTACTCCCTCTCCGCCTCCCCGCTTGGGTAGCCCGTTACATGGGCCCGGGTCAACATAATGCCAGTGGCCTCGCCCCTCCAGTGAACTAGGCTAGCGTTGGAGAGCTCCCCACGGGCATCGGGGAACCGTGGCCTGCCTTCCACCAGTTCCTCCCACGATAGGCTAACGCCACCCCCTTCCCCCTCCATGCTTGCTAGTGTGACGCGACCGGGTCTCTCCTCCCTCAGGGACTGGAAGAGGAGGGGCTCCCCCGCACTCCTCGCGGCCTCCAGGGCCTCCTCCAGACCCACAACCCTGAGTACAAGGCGCCCCTCCCTGAGCAGGCCAAGGGCCTCCTCCAAGGGACCCCGAAGGGTATTGGGCTGGGGCGAGTCCTGGTAGAGGAAAGCGTCCACCCGGGCCTCCTCCGAGGCGACCGTGACGCCCCCTAGGAGCGCCTGGGGCCGTGTCTTTTTGAGTGCCAGGGCGTAGGCGTGGCCCAGTATGGTTAGGAAGACCCTCCTCCCCTCGGGGCTGCTGTGGGCGACCGCGTCCCCCTTGCCCGCGGGGGGCACCCTGTACACCGTGGCGTCGCCTGCGCTCTCCTTCTCCGCGAGAACGTTGCCCGGGTTCTCCAAGGGCCTCCCTTCGCCCCCAGCTTTCTCGTGTGGGTTGCCGGGGACGTCAAGGTGTATGGGGCTTGGAGGGAAATATCATTTAGCCCCCCGGGATAATGTTATAGGGGGCCGGGGCCCACTTTTTAAAGCACCCACCCCCGGAGGGGCACGGCCTTGGAGATGGGAGAACTTCTCGCTCGCAGGCTCTCCCGAATAGAGGCCTCCGACATAAGGGAGATTCTCAAGCTAACCGAGGGCCGCCAGGTGATAAGCCTCGCAGGCGGCCTGCCCGACCCCCGGGTCTTCCCCCGGGAGGAGCTGGCGGAGATAACCCGAGAGATCATAGAGGAGAGGGGGGAGGCGGCGCTCCAGTACTCCCCCACCCGTGGTGTTACGGCGTTCCTGGAGGTGCTCCGCGGCTTCCTGGCGCAGAGGGGGGTGAGGGTGGCGGGGGACGATGGCCTCCTCGTGGCAACGGGGAGCCAGGAGGCCCTCTTCCTCGCGGGCCTCGCACTGGTGAACCCCGGGGACATCGTGGTCGTGGAGAAGCCCACCTACCTGGCCGCTGTTAACGTGTTCCGCTTCTTCCAGGCCCGCCTCGTCCCCGTTAGGCTCGATGAGGAGGGCATGGACACGGTGGAGCTCGAGAGGGTCCTCAGGGAGGCCGAGGAGAGGGGAGAGCGCGTCAAGATGGTCTACACCGTCCCCACCGCCCAGAACCCCAGTGGCGTGAGCATGAGCATGGAGCGGCGGAGGCACCTCATGGAGCTGGCCAGCGCCTACGACCTCCTGGTCATAGAGGACGACCCCTACAGCTACTTCATGTTCGAGGAAACGGACTTCACCTTCCTCAAGACCCTCGACACGGAGGGGAGGGTCCTCTACCTGGGCACTAGTAGCAAGATACTCACCCCCGGCCTCCGCCTCGGCTGGGCCGTGGGCCCCGAGCCCATAATAGCGGCGATGGAGACCGCGAAGCAGACCGTGGACCTCCACTCCAGTACCCTCTCCCAGTTCATAGCCATGGAGGCCATGAAGAGGGGCATCGTCGACAGAACAGCCCGGAGGGCCCGGGAGATATACCGGGAGAAGAGGGACGCCATGCTCGAGGAGATGGAGGCACACTTCCCAAGGGGCACCCGGTGGACAAGGCCCGTGGGGGGCTTCTTCTCCTTCGTCTACCTCCCCGAGGGAATGGACGCGAAGGAGATGCTCCCCGAGGCCGTGGAGAAGTACCAGGTCGCATACGTTCCCGGGTACAGCTTCTACGTTGATGGCACGGGGAGGAACACCATGAGGCTCAGCTTCAGCTTTCCCCCAGTAGACGTGCTCAGGGAGGGGGTACGGAGGCTAGCCCGGTTCCTCCAAGACAAGATGAAATAAACTGAACCTGAACAACATGGTAAGAATGTCATGAACTCTTCCGTTGGATTAAAGAGTGAGGGACTAGTGGATTAATACCTAGAACAGTTTTTCAGCCTTTTTCCGTATGGAAATAAAAGGAGGAAAATAGATGGGATCACCTTGGCTAGGAGGGTAAGAGATTGGTGGAGGCAGGCCCATCGGAACCTATCTTCGGCCGAGGTTAACAGAGGCCACGGTCTGCACGAGGAGGCGTGCTACGAGTCCCACCAGGCTGCTGAAAAGGCGTTGAAAGCACTACACCAGTATCTGGGGAGCGAAAGAAGGGGTCATTCGCTACTTTACCTCCTTTCAGAGTTGCAGTTACTTGATGAGCCTCCCAAGAACGTTGTTGACTGCGCAAGGGAATTAGACCGCCACTATATTCCCTCTCGCTACCCCGATGCCTATCCCGAGGGTGCTCCTATGGATTATTATGGAGAGGAGGAGTCCCTCGAGTGTATCAAGTGTGCCCAGTTGATAATAGAGTGGGTGAGGAGTCTTGCAGGGCTGGGAGAAGAGGATTTGTGAGGCCTATCAAAAATTCAACCCGAGACTGGTTGTCCTGTTCGGGAGCAGGGCGCGGGGGGATCACCTGGAGAGCAGTGACATTGACGTGCTGGTGGTAGCAGATGGTCTTCCAGAGGACCCTCGGGAATCCTACCTCCTTCTCCTAATAGAGGACCTCCCCCAGCTCAGCCCCCTGGGAATGCCCACCCGTGTTTTCCTGAATAAGCTCGAGGAGGGAGTCCCCTTCATACTGGAGGTTATCGAAGATGGTCGGGTCCTGTGCGGGGACAGCCGGTTCATAGAGCACGTTAGGAGCCTCTACAGCAGGGTGAGGCGCAACTACGTGAGAAAGGGACGCACCTGGGTAAGGAGGCAAGGGGTGTTACAGAGGAGTGTCCCCCGAGGTGATGCATTTCCCAAAGCTTTATAAACCTGGGGGATAGAGGGTAACAGAGCCGCCGCGCTGGGCTGTTCTGGGAGACTTCTCAAAGGGTCTCACCCGGGACAACCCCTGTGGCGGCCTATAGCGGATAGCGTGGTAGAGTGTATTGAGTAGTAGTGGAGAAAACCCTAGTTCTCAATCTAAGAAGGTAATGGAGCTCAAGGAAGGAGACCAGGGCGTGGTGATAAAGGGCAGGGTCCTCGAAACCCGCGAGTCCCGCGTCATAGAGACCAAGAGGGGC
>JALTXS010000028.1 GCA_027048265.1 Desulfurococcales archaeon | reverse complement strand
CCTTCGAACCCAAGCACATGTCATCACAGACCATGTTTAGGGTGGAGAAGACAAGTTCCTTCAACGATGCTGTGGACAGGTTCTTTTCCCACGGGCTTGTAAAGAGGATGGCAGAGGAGTCTTTGAAGGAGGAAGCAACGGCTTCTGTTAAGCTACAGCGGCTTTTAGAAAAGGAGTACAAGCTTATAGAGGACTATGAAAAAGGCTCCAAGGAGCTTTATGAAAAAGCAACGCTGATTATGACTTTTAGACACCTTGTCGAAGAGGCTCTACAATGTGTAAATGAGGTTAAAAATAAGATAGGATGGAACGAGGTTGTGAACAAGTGCCAGCAGGTAGAAAGAGTGGACCCCAGAAACGGTAGGGTCTTAATAAGAGTGCATGACGGCAAAGTCGTGGAAGTAGCGGTCAATGTGCCCGTTAAGGAGCAGATAGAGGAACTTTTCGAGAACGCAAAGAAGCTCAAGAAAAAAGCTACAGCTGCTAAGAAACACCTCGCTTTGTTAGAGGAGAGGCTCAAAAAAGACAGGGAGAGAGCAGAGAAGACCCGTGTAATGATAATTAAGAGCGTGAGGAGGAGGGAGTGGTACGAGAACTTTTGGTGGACGATAACCCGCAATGGATACTTAGTTATAGCGGGTAAGGATGCCTCCCAGAACGAGGTTCTTGTGAGAAAGTATCTAGAGGAGCACGACATATTCCTACATGCGGACATCCACGGAGCCCCCGCAACAATACTGAAAAACAAGCATAGCGACATACCGCCAGAAGATGACATTGTAGATGCGTCGATTCTCGCGGCGAGCTACTCCAGAGCATGGAAGGAAGGGATTCTCGCAGTAGACGTGTTCTGGGTGCGGTCAGACCAGGTCAGCAAAAGCCCGCCTCCCGGCCAATATCTTTCCAAGGGAAGCTTCATGATATACGGTAAGAAGAACTATGTGAGAAACGTCAAACTAGAGCTAGCCGTGGGCGTCCAAGAGCTAGATGAGGGTGCCAGGTACATAGTGGGTAGCCTAGAGGCCTTAAAGGTAAGAGCAACACCACTTGCAATTATATCTCCAGGAGGCGAGGCAAGGGAGAGGGTTGCAAGGAGAATTGTGGAGCGGGCCTGGTCTAGGAATGTAAAAACACCACCACCCGCCGAACTATCATCGCTAATACCAGGCAACTCAAGGCTAGTAAAGCTCTTGATATAAAGTTAAATTATCTCGGATATCCAATCCATTAATCGACTATGACTTTTCCCGGTGGAAAGGATTGGGTATTAGCACAGCCGACGTTGAGGGGCTTACTGTAAGGGACATTATGGTAACAGATGTTAAAACAATAGAACCCGAGGACCCAGCTATAAAAGCTGTTGAAATCATGACGGAGAACAACATAGGTAGCGTTATAGTAACCGGGCCTACCAAAGAAGTGATAGGGATAATAACCGAAAGAGACCTAATAACCAGGGTTCTTGCAAAAAGACTGGACCCCTCAAAGGTTAAAGCAGCTGATATAATGAGCCGACCTGTAATAACGATAGAGCCCGACGCGCCTGTTAGTGAAGTTGTAAACATTATGCGAGAAAAGGGTATAGGCCACGTACCCGTTGTAGAGAATGGTAGAGTTGTTGGCGTAGTAGCCGAGGCTGATATAGCATTCATAGCCCCAGAGTATTTGCAACTGATGCGGATAAGGAAAACCCGCTAATACTGGCTTTTTAAAAGTAAAAACACTCCCCCGCCTTACGACAAGAACCAAATTGTTCATAACTATACTATACTTCAATACTTAACTGACCTGATCCTGATAAGGTTAAGCCTTAATATCAGGATTTTCTATAATAATATTGGTACGATAACATAGCGCCACTACATGCGTTATATGAAGGTTCTGTCTAGAATAGTGTCTTTTTCCATCACGTATGTCTTGAAAGGCCCCTTTCGATGAGGTGTATAATGGATAATGGGGTCGGATAACCCAGGTTTGGTGGATTTTTATTTAAGCGAAAAATACGAAGCCCTAGCACCCAGTGACAAGGTGACTTATGCGCGTGAGGTCATGAGGAGTACAGGAGCGCGCGTTATCCCCGTGACTGATGAGAGACGGGGGAAACTGTTGGGTTTAGTGTACAGGGTTAACCTGCTCTCTACGACATCGACTCGGAGTAATCTGCTCGTAAGGGATGTGATGGTTGAACCCTTACTAGTTTTGGACAAGGACGAGGATGTGTTAAAAGCGATAGAGAGGATGCTTGAACTTGACGAATGGTATGCACCTGTTGTGGGAGAGAATGGCAGGTTTCTTGGAATGTTCGGCTTGGAGGGGGTATTGAGATACTTTTACCTGAGTAAGAGAGAATTCCTAGAAGGTGCAAAGTCTGCTGATGCCATGAGTAGAGAGGGGGTCGTCTACGTAGAGCCCGATGATAGTGTTTCGAGGCTATGGTACTTGATGCTTAAACACAAATATGCCGGTATACCAGTCGTCAGGGAGGACAAGGTTATTGGCATAGTGACGCAGCACGACCTCATCCTTCATGGGATAGGAAGGCCAGAGCTGGAATCAGAGTCCAACCCAAGGAAGACCAAGGTTAGAGAAATCATGAAAACGCCAGTGTATACCGTCAAGCCCCAGAGCCCCCTCGTAGAAGCACTGGGATACATTGTAGAGAAGAACATTGGACGCGTGATTGCTGTAGATGAAAAGGATAGACCAGTGGGAGTTATAGACAGAGAGGACCTTGTTAGATTCTTCTTATCCAAGCATAGATTTAAGTGGTGAGCATAACCACCAGGAAGGGCTATGGTAGGTGGGTTTGGGTGTATAGGGGCAGACCCCGGTTTATTGAAGGAATAAGATGGTTAAGAAGCGACGGTAAACCTAACTTTAGCAATAGGGTTTATCGTGTAGAGAGTGACTTGGAAAGACTATCCATAAGGCCTGTATACACTACCTCTCCCACAGCTCCTCTGCTCAACTCTGTTGAGAAAATGTACACAGCCAACATTAGGAGCCTAGTCGTTGTTGGAAGTTCTAACAGGTATGAAGGCATGCTACTTGCAGAGCACATTATAGACCTTCTAGGCGGAGGGGAGAAGTATAACATAGTCATAAATAGCTTTGATAACGACTTTTACAGGGTTATCAAAGCACCTGTATCCATAGTGTTTGATAGAAACTATCCGTATCTGGAGAAAAAGTTGAGACTCACCGACGCGCTTCATACTATGATAGAAAATGGAATAAACATAGTCCCCATAGTTGATAACAACCGTGAGGTATACGGTATAATAAGCGAGCATGATATAGTAGCCCTGCTAGCCGGGAAACGGACAGGTGTTCTAGTGAGGGACATAGTCAATCCAAATGTAGCTACTGTCGAGAGTGAGGCTAGCCTGAGGGAAGCAATGCGCCTCATGAACCGCACGGGCCTCAGAGCGATATTCGTGAGAAACGAGGTTGGTCAAATCGTGGGTATTCTAAGGGGCAAGGATATAATCGCGTCGCTTGGCTCCCACAAGGCTTTTTCATTTATAAAAAAGGGCTATATAGACGACTTTACAAACGAGCCTGTTAACGAGTTTTCAAGATTCAGTGCACTTAAAGTCAGGGAAGATGAAGATGTGGGCAACGCGGCCTCGCTATTGATAGAGAACGATACACCTGTGGCTCTGGTTGTTGACGATAGCGAGAATGTGAAAGGGATGATAACCGAGCATGACCTTTTCTATGCCCTCTCTTTCCCCCTCGAATAGTGCCTGTTGAAATCTTTGTACCGCTTTGGGGTTGTTAGAAGTATGCCTCCCAAGGTAAGCTCTTATATGAACAAACATGTTGTAACTGCAGGACCTGGAGACAGCGTAGCTCATATCAGAAACCTCATGCTAAGGCACGGCATAAGTAGAGTCATTATTCTCGGTGAGGGAGACAGGCTCCTAGGAATAGTCACTATGACCGACATTCTCAGAATTTACTCACATCCCAAGCTACTGAGACGACCCCTTGATAGGATACCTGCTAGAGAGGTAATGACAGAGAACGTGATAACAATAGAAATGCACAATAGTGTTGAAGACGCGGCAAGGGCCATGGTCAGGAGAAACATAGGCTCCCTCCCCGTTGTAAACAGGGAAGGCAATGTTGTTGGTATAATAACGAGACAAGACCTATTGAAAGCAGTGGCAGATAACCGCTCTTTGAAAGACAAGGCTCTCGAATACTATTATGACAAGGAGCCTCCCCAGGTTTCGCCATTCCACACAATAGTTCATGTTGCCGAGGCCATGGAGTCAAAACCCTATAGTAAAGCAATAGTTGTGGATAACAGGATACCCGTCGGCATAATAGCTCGTAGAGACATTGTATTCATAGACACCTCTCTATTGGTTGCTCCCTACACATTCAAAAAACGTGACAAACTACTTCCAAAGGGAAGAACTGGAGGAATCAGGACGTACCTGGTTCCCGTGGCCCAGGACGTTATGACAAGAGACCCTATAACCTTGGAACCAGAACGATCCCTGCACGAAGCAGCTTCGCTAATGGTTGAACACGGTATTGGAGCGATACCCATTGTTGATAAACAGGGCAAGCTACTGGGGCTTGTTACAAAGGTTCATATACTGGCCGCGTATGTTGGTCAAAAACTCTGAGATGTTACTGTGTTGATGAATCAAGCTCGCTCCAGCGACTCTAGGGGGTGTCTTGGTTTGATTTGGAGCAGAAAGCTCAGGGAGGCCCTCAAAACCAGGGCGGAGGACATTATGATTAAGGATTTTCCCTCGGCTGACAAGGACCAAAGTGTTACTAAGGCTCTTAGACTGATGGAAAAGTATAGGTTGGACAGGATAGTAGTTACAGAAAAAGGGGTTCCCATAGGTGTTATGACGAAAAAAGACCTTGTCAACAAACTCCTCATGGAACGAACAAGGACTGCCTCCTTTTCAGCACTCCACATATCAAGCTTCTTCACGAATACCACAATATCTGTCGAGGCAGACAAGTTTTTGCCAGACGCTGCTAAGGAGATGGAGGCTAACAGAATAAGCAGCCTGTTCGTAGAAAAGGGGGGCTCGATAAAAGGATTTTTCACAAAGAGGGAGCTCGTGGGGAAGCTTGCCGACGTGGATGATGTTAGAGCTCTTGAAGTGATGTCACCTGTCGTGCACTTAGTAAGGCTAGACGAGAGGTTGCTGCACATTAGGCAATTAATGCTGAGCAAGAGAGTTTATTTCATGCCTGTAGTAAGCGACTCAGGCAAACTTGTGGGAACCATAAGTATAGACGATATAGCTGACGCGGTTATACAATTCTACCAATCAGTGCCTGAAAAGCATAGAAAGGAGAGAAAGTACAAGCTTTTCGTACACGGGTATTATAACAGGATACAGTCTGTGGCAAGTCTTGACACCAGGCTTTCTGAAATAGTTGAGCAAGTAGTCAGCAAGGGTGTAAGAGGTGTCGTGGTTACAGAAGGAGACCATGTGAAGGGCCAGGTCACTATTGATGATATTACCAGGCTGATGGCGCTAGGCAGTC
>JALTXS010000027.1 GCA_027048265.1 Desulfurococcales archaeon | reverse complement strand
TGGTCTAGGAGGGAGTAGAGCCGCGCCTCCCTCTCCAGGACGCTCCTCACCCTGTCCTGTTCCCAGCCGAGCCTCTCCGCTATCCGCTCTATGAACTCCCCCAGGCTGCGGGGGTCCTCGGGGTCCAGGCGGCCAGCCTGGCGGAAGGCCTCCCATAGGAGCTCCCCAGGGGGCTCGGGGACTCCCAGTTTGCTCCTGAAGAGCCCTAGTAGCTCCCCGTATATCGTGTGGAAGGCTGTGGGGGTCTTCTGGGTGAACCAGGCGATCCTCTCCACGCCGTATCCCGTGTCAACTATCTTGAGGGGGATGGGCTCGAGGCCCCCGTCCTCGCCTATCCTGTACTGCATGAAGACCAGGGTGGCGAGCTCAAGCCCCCCCGCGGCGACCTCGAAGCTGGGGCCCGCGTTGCCCCCGCCCTCCCACCAGGACTCCTTGAAGGCCAAGCGCTCCTCGGGTATGCCTATGACCTTGGTGAAGAACTCGAAGGCGTACCTGACGGTCTCGTCCTTCCAATAAACCCAGTCATCCCCGCGGTTGAAGGCATGGTGGCCCCCCATCTCGAATATTGTTAGGTGCCTCCCCATAGTCACGCCAACGTTGTCCACGTCCTCCAGCCTTATGCAGGGCTGGCTTATGACCAGGGGGTTGGCGGGTGGGGGCACTATACCGTTGGTGACGTGGGGCTGGAAGACCACTATGCTCGCTATGGTCAGGAAAAGGTCCTCCCTCCACCTCGCCACCACGGGTCGGGGCCTGAGGACCCGGTGTCCCCTCTCCTCGAAGAACCTGAGGAACGCGCTCCTCGCCTCGCTGACGCTCAGCTTCCTCTTAACGGGTATCTTGTCGAAGAAATACTCCACGCAGGGGCTGTCCTGGCAGGTTGTGGCATTCCTATCCAGGGTCCAAAAGTACTGGCCGCAGACGCTGCACCTTTTCCTCACAAAGCCCTTCTCCTGGAAGAACTTGAGCCTGTACTCACTGGGGTCGGCCTGCCTCTCCCCGCTGGGCATGTCCTCCACTCTCCCGTAAGTCTACCAGGGGATGATTGTGCATGGGCTGATATTTAGTCTTGCGAAGACGGAGACGGACCCCCAAGAAAGCGGTACGTTGGGGAGGGAAGCGTGTATCTATGATAGAAAACACCGCATTTACTATCGGGGGATAGAAGTCTAGCGGGCGGGAAACCCGGGGGAGGAGCCCCCGAGTGGCCTGAGCGCTGCTTAGCCGAAGAGGGCTCCGAGGCCGCTGGCGAGCTCCTCCTCGCTGAGCTCCTTCTTCTCCTCCTCTTCCTCCTCCTCAGCCTCTTCCTCCTTCTTCTCCTCCTCAGCAGGCTGCGCGGGGGCTGCAGCCGCGGCGGGCGCCGCTGCCACTGGGACTGCCGCGGCGTTCTTAATGGCCTCGTCGATGTCTATCTCCTTCAGCGCGGCTACGGTGGCCTTGAGCCTGACCTCGTCAACCTGGACGCCTGCTGCTTCTAGTACTTTTTTGAGGTTCTCCTCATTTATCTCCTTCCCAGCTTGGTGGAGTATTAGGGAGGCGTATATGTACTCTATCTCTCCTCACCTCTGGATGGCTTGTACGGGTGTTCCACCTGGGGGAACCCGCGTATTACGCTGGTGCGCGTAATGCGAAGGTCCGGGTTGGGGGCTCGAAAAGAGTTTTAGCCTTGTACGGGGTTTTAAAACTTTTAGCCGAAGAGGGCTCCGAGGCCGCTGGCGAGCTCCTCCTCGCTGAGCTCCTTCTTCTCCTCCTCTTCCTCCTCCTCAGCCTCTTCCTCCTTCTTCTCCTCCTCAGCAGGCTGCGCTGGGGCGGCTGGAGCTGCTGCTACGGGTAGGGGGGCCTCGATGCCCAGGTCCTTAGCCTTGTCACCCAGCGCTGCCACGAGGGCGTAGGCCTTCTGCACGGCCCTTGCTATCACCTTGTCGGCTATGCTGGGGTCGAGCACGCCTGCCTCCGCGGCCACGTTGATCATCCTATTGTAGGCGAGGGCTATGGAGCGCTTCAGGACCTCGGGCTCGGGAACCGCCGCCTCTGCTCCCACGGCCAGGGCGCGGGCGTGGGCCTCTCCTATCATGCGCGTGTACTCTTCTATGTCTATCTTGAGCTTGTCCGCGGGTATCAGGACGCCGTTGTCCAGGGCCAGCATTATGTCTATGCCCATCTCCATGGGGTATATGCCGAGCCTCTGGAGCATAGCGGCTAGGTCGCTGGATATCACGTCGCCGGGCTTGGCCACCTTGGTGTTCTTCGCTATCCATATGGTGCCCCCCTGTACCCGGGTGGGTATCCTGAGCTTGCCGAAGGCGCTCAGTATGGGCCCGGGCTGGAAGCCCGTGTCCCCGGCGGGGATTATTATCTCCCTCTCCACCACCATCCCGGCCCGGGCGGGGACGGGTATCTTGGTCCGGGAGAGTATGCTGTAGAGCCTGAAGGGGTTGATGCGGGTGAATATGAAGAGCCTCTGGCCCGTGAGGTGGGGGTCAAGCTGGTCCAGGCCCTTGAGGCCCGCCTTCTCCCCGGCTATGCGGAAGAGGTTGTTCTTAGCCACCCGTATCTCGATGTCGTCGCCCAGCTGCTCTCTGAGGCGCTTCTTTATCCTCTGTATGAGGCTGGTGGGCACCCCTGTTATGTCAGCAACTGCTATGACGGGGTACTCCCTCATGAGCTGGGAGAGCTCCTCGACCTCCTGTCTCTTCCACTCGGGTATTGTCCTCTGCTTCACCACGAGCCTCATGGGTGATCACCCTACCTTAGCTTCACCTTAACCGGGGGCCCCATTGTCTTCTTAACGTAGATCGCCTCAAGGACGTTGAGGCCCTTGTACTTGTTCTCAATGGCCTGGAGGACCGCCTGGGCGTTCTCCACGAGCTCGTCCAGGGTGTTGTCAACCGTGCCTATCCGGACCTGTATCTGGGGCTGGTCCTTCACCCTGAGGAGGACGGCCCGGCGGTACCTGTTTATGAGCGCGGAGGCGTCGCCCCTCGGGGGGAGGGGCACGGGTATCTTGCCCCGGGGGCCCAGGGCGGGGCCGAGGACCCTGCCCGCTATGGGCATCAGGTCCGTCTGCACCAGGACCCAGTCGCACTCCCTGGCGAGCTTCTTGGCCAGCTTCCTGTTGTTGGCCATCTCGTTGAGCTCCTGGCGACCTATCACCCTGTGGGCGCCCGCGTTCTTGGCCTGGAGGGCCAGGTCGCCCTCGGCCACCACGCATATCTTTACCTGCTTGCGGGGCTCGTGGGGGAGGAAGAGGGTCTCCCTCATCCGGGACTCCTGGCTCTTGAGGTCCAGCTCGCGGAAGACTGCTATGAGCTCCACGCTCTCCTTGAAGTTCCTCTTCTTCCCCGACTCAAGGGCCTTCTTTATGGCCTCCCTCAGCTGCTCGGTCAGCGTAACCGCCTGAGCCATATCCTGGCACCCCTCTCTACGGCCATGGCTTGTATGGGTGGTGCGAGTTTAATAAGCTTCCCCGCTAGGCGGCCTCCCACTCCTCCTGGTACTTCTGGAAGACCTCCTCGTAGGCCCCCTGCTCGACCTCTCTCGTGACCTCCTTGGGGTCCTTGCCCTCAACGGTGAGTCCAATGGCCCTCGCCGTGCCCAGCACCGTCTTGACGGCCTTCCTGAGGTCGAGGGTGAGGAGCTCGCTCTTCTTTCCAATGGCCACGTGTATTATGTCCTCCAGGCTCAGGTCGCCTATCTTCTGGTGCATGGGGTCGCCGCTGGGGGCCTTGGCGTTGGCCTTCTTGAGCAGGAGCTCGGTTATGTTGGGGGGCACGACCTCTATGTAGTACTCCCGGGTGCGGGGGTACACGTATATCCTGGCCGTGACGTCGAACCCCCTGAGCCTCTGGGTCTTCCGGTTCAGCTCCTCCGCCAAGACTTTAGGGTCCAGGCCGTGCTTCTCCACCTGGCCCAAGTCCTCGGGCTTCGCGTTACCCGCCTTGAAGCTCACCGTCACTATCTCCATCTCCCCGCTCATCAACCACCACCCTTGGCAACAGGCTTGACGTGCTCACCCGGAACCGTGACCTTCAGGGGGTAGGCCGCCTCGTAGACCTGGAGGACTACCTCGTTCTTGGACTTGTTCACCTGGAGCACCTGGCCCCGGGAGCCCCTCAGGGGCCCCGCTATCACCTCGACCTCCATCCCGGGCTCGAGGAGCTCGGCCGTGAGCCTGGGCTTGACCAGGGACTTGACGTCCTCCAGGCCCATTACCCCCTTGATCCTACCCCTCACATGACGTATGTCGCGGGTTAAAAGCTCTACCGTGGAGGGGCGGGGGGCCTCTAGTATCAGGAACCCCCCGGGCCTCGTGGGGGCGACTATGCTGTAGAGCTCCAGGCCCTTGGTGCGGGCCCGGTTCTCTATCATCAGGGCCACGTTCAGCTCCTGGCCCTTGGTGGTCTTGACCCCGAAGAACAGGGCCTTCCTCCTAGCCTGGAGGGCCCCGGCCTCCTGGCTGCCGCCGGGGGCCTCCTCCTGCAACTGCTCCTCCTGGGACACCTTGCTCCCCTCTGATGGTCTTCTAGAGAAGCTCCGGAGCCTCCCGCGTGGCTCGCCCATTCAACTCAAGGCACATTAATAACTAATAAGGACTATCATGCCCCTCCACATCCCCTAGAATATACCGGGGATGACCACGGTGGCCAGGATGTGTATCACGTACCCGATGCTCCCCACTATGGTGAAGCCTATGAGGTTGAGCTTGAGTAGGAGCATGAACTCCTCCCGGTCCGGCTTGCGCGAGAGCCTCAGGATCTTCCTCCAAGAGCCGAAGAGGTCGCTGAACTTCCCCCTATCCGCCAAGCCCGTTCACCCTTCCGACAGCGCCACGGGAACCGGGTGTATCTCAGGGCCCCCAGCCATTATAAACCCACCCCCGCCCGGGGGCGTTCCAGGGCCTGCAACGCCCCGTTCACCCGCCTAGCATTATATCCCACGCTCACAATACATTTGGGTGAAGGAGAGTGCACAGCCATGGCACCCCGGGAAACCCTCGCGATAACACTCCTCACAGCCCTCATGATACTAACCGCCCTCGCCGTCCTCCAGACAAGCCCCCCAGGAACCACGGGAGCCGCGGAGGCCCCACCCCCGCAAACAAGCACAACCACACCAAACAACACGGCCACCACCCCCGCGAGCCAGGGCGGGGAGGGCGCACCCGGGCGCCAAGGTGGTTCGGGCATAATGCTGGAGCCCGGCAGCATCTACGAGGTATCCAACAAGACCCTGCTCGAGGAAATACTCACCCACATGACCAGGGGCCCCGGGGCCCCTCCCCTGCCCTATGGCGTGGTCCGCGCGGATGTAATGCCCCTGGCCGCGACCGTCACCCTGACCGCCACCCCGGTTGCGATGGAGCAGCCCGTCCCCGAGGCCGGCAAGGCGTCCGGCGGGGCCCCCTACTATACGGGCACTAACGTCCAGGTTGAGGGCGTGGATGAGCTGGACTGGTACAAGACCAACGGGACCCACGTGTTCCTCCTAAGGGGAGGAGAGCTTGTGGTCGCGAGGGTCTATCCCCCGGGCGAGGCCGGCGTCGTCGCCAGAGTAAGCGTGGCGGGGGACAAGTTCTCCCACCCCGTGGGCCTCTTCCTCCTAGACAACGGGACCCGCGTGGTGGTGGTTAGGGAGACGAGGCTCATCATACCCCTCATAGCGACAACCACCGCCCCAGGCGGCGGGGCCAAGCCCCTGCC
>JALTXS010000026.1 GCA_027048265.1 Desulfurococcales archaeon | reverse complement strand
AGGCCCGTGAGCTGGGCCGGCCTGTTGACACGGTGTACGTGAACTGCAGGATGAGGGACACGGAGTACCGGGTGCTCGCGGACATCCTCGAGGCCCTGGGGAGGCCCGTGCCCTTCACGGGGCTCAGTATATCAGAGCTAGAGTCAAGGCTCCGCCGTGTCCTTGAGTCCACGGGGAGGAGGCTGGTCATAGTATTGGACGAGATAGACTACCTCCTCCGCAAGCAGGGGGACAACCTCCTCTACAGGCTCACGCGGATGAACAGCCACCTCCAGAGGGGCAGCGTGACCGTGGTGGGGATAACCAATGACATAAAACTGGTGGAGAGCCTGGATCCCAGGGTGAAGAGCAGCCTGGGGGAGGAGGAGATAGTATTCCCCCCCTACAATGCCCCCCAGCTTAAGAGGATACTCGAGGAGAGAGCCCGCCTCGCCTTCAAGCCCGGGGTGCTCGAGGAGGGCGTCATAGACCTCTGCGCCGCCATAGCCGCGAGGGAACACGGTGACGCGAGGAAGGCCCTGGACCTCCTTAGAACAGCGGGCGAGATAGCTGAGAGGGAGGGGAGCCCCAAGGTAACGGTCGAGCACGTGAAGAAGGCCCAGAGCCAGCTGGAGAGGGACCGGGTATACGAGGTGGTCTCCACACTCCCCCTCCACGCGAAGCTCGTGCTCCTGGCCGCTACGCGGATAGCCGCGGCGAGGGGCAGGGCGACCACGGGGGAGACCTATGCCGAGTACACCCGCCTCGCCCAAGCCCTGGGCCTAGAGCCCGTCACCGCTAGGAGGGCAACCGACATCATAAGCGAGCTCGACATGCTGGGCATCCTCCACGCACGCGTCGTGAGCCGGGGCCGCTATGGGAAGACCAAGATGGTCACCCTCGCCGCCGACAGGCGCTCGATTGAAAACGCCCTCCGGGACGACGAGGTCCTCTCCCGCCTCCTCCCGCCCTCCTAGGCCGGGGTCGAGACGGGGATGAGTTACCCCCCAGGCCCCGTTGGAAGACCCTTCCCACGCATTGTGGGTGTGGACGACGGCTACTTCCCCCATCCCAAGCAGGGGGGCCGGACCATACTGGCAGCCGTGGAGCTTGACGCGGAGCTAATCCCCAGGTCCACGGCCCTGACATGGGTCACCGTCGACGGCACTGATGCGACTGAGAAGACCGTGGGGATTGTATCCAGGCTACTCGGTGACAGTGGGGGTCCCCTGCCAATACTCCTGGACGGGGTGACCTACGCTGGTTTCAATTACGTGGACCCCTGGGCCCTTGAAGAGGCCCTGGGGGGTAGGGCTCGGGCGGTGGTCTTCTTCCGCTGGCTCCCCGACGCGCGGAGGGTGATGGAGGCGCTTATAAAGAACTTCTCTGACCACCGGGAACGGTGGAGGGTCATTGGGAGAGTGATCGCGGGGGCCCGAGGCCTAATAATAGGTGGGGTGAGGGTCCACGCCTTCGCCCCGAGCATGGAGTGGAATGAGGTTGTTAAGGTCCTCGCCAACTCTTGCATCCGAGGGGCCCAGCCCGAGCCCCTTCGGGTGGCTCACCTGGTCGCGAGCGGTGTTGCCAGGGCGCTGGGCTCCGGGAGTCCTAGAGGGCCTACTCCCGGCCGTTCTTGAGCAGGTAGAGCTTCTCCTCGAGGAGGCTTATGCTCTTACGGTACATGAGGCTACCGTAGGGGGTTAGCTGGAAGCGTATGGGGAAGTCGTCGGTCCTCTTTATGAGCCCCTCCTTCTCCATGCGGTAGAGGACGGTGTACAGGGTTATGGTTGAAACGGGTATGCCATAGTCGTTCTTGAGGCTCCGGCGTATCTCGGAGACACTGCGGGGGCCTTCTGAGAGGATACGGGATATGTAGAGCCACAGGCTCTCTATCTCTATCTTTCTCTTGAACTTGCTGTACGCGTCCTTGCGTGCCTCTGCTTGGGACAAGTCTATCCCCTCCCTAGGGGTTTACAGTATATACTATTTTTTAACATTGTTAATATATATTTTTAAGAAACTTAATTATCCCCTCAAAACAACTGCAAGGTCCCTATACTGATACACTCGACTGAATAGAAAAATGAGAAAAAAGACAACAAGACGCTTTTTGAAAAACACATCAAGGTTAGCTCATGTCAGAGAGCAGCCTCTCCTCCCCTCTCCTCCACCGTTGCTAGGAGCTTGAGCCTCTCCACGTCAACCCTAACACCAAGGCCCGGTTCCCGGGGGAGCCTCCGCCTTCCCCCGCCCAGGTGCTCGACACCACCCCTGACAGGGTCCCACTGGAGGCTCAGGTCGCTGTCCAGGTCAATGTAGCGTATGTTCTCCGAGAGCCCCACGAGGTGCGCCGCCGCGGTTATGCCCAAGCGGGTCTCCACCATGCATCCTATCATGTTCGCCACACCGGCTGCCTCGCTTATCCTGGTTATGGAGAAGCCCTCTAGGATGCCCCCCGCTTTTGTTATCTTGATGTTAATGACGTCCGCCGCGCCCAGCCTCACCGCCTCCAGAGCGTCCCGGGCCGTGTGAACGCTCTCGTCGAGGGCTATGGGTATCTCGGTCTGCCTCCGGAGCTCCGCGTGTTCTCTGAGCATCCAGTGGGGGAGGGGCTGCTCTATGAGCTGGATCTCGTACCTCTCCAGCTTCCTCGCCGCCCGGAGGGCCTGCTTGGGGCTCCAGCCCTGGTTGGCGTCCACCCTGATAAAGACCCCGTAGCCCAGGGCCTCGCGGAGGGCCCTTATCTTCTCAACATCCCGGTCGGGGTCCTCGCCCACCTTTATCTTGAGCTCTCGGAACCCCCTCTCCACGTAATATCGGGCGTCCTCGAGTGTCTCGGGGATGCTCTTTATCCCGATGGTCATGTCCGTCACGAACTCCTCCCGGGCTCCGCCCAGGCAGCGGTACACGGGTTGGCCGCGCTCCTTGCACCAGAGGTCTAGGAAGGCCATCTCGACCGCGGCCTTGGCATCTCCGTTTCCCAAGAGGCTCGTTTGGAGGAGCCGGTGGAGCTCCAGGGGCTCCAGCTCCCTCCCCAGGATGAGGCCTGCGAGGTGCCTTAGGGCCTCTTTGCTTGTTCCCAGCGTGGAGCCCAGTATGCGGGCGGCGGGGTTGGCCTCACCCCATCCTGACTCCCCGTTCTCGCCTACCAGCTCCACAATTAGGCCGCTGGAGGTGACGGTGGAGGAGAAGCTTATCCTGAACTCCCCCTTTAGGGGGATGTCATAGCGGTATATCCTAACCTTCTCAACACGCACGGGCATGGCCACCGCCCCCGGGTTTCGGGCAGTAATGGCTAAGTATGGCGGGCGAGGGATGATATGGCTTTCCTCCACTCCTCCAACCCAACCACCAGGGGGGGCGCCAGCCTGACAACCTCATCCCGGTGCCCCATGGTGCTCACCAGCACCCCCCGCTCCAGGGCCCTCTCAACAGCTGCCCTAGCTACTCCGGGGTCACCCGTGTCCAGCCCCCATATGAAGCCCCGGCCCCTGGCCTCTCTGGCTCCTATGACGTCCAGGTGTTCCTCAAGGAGCCGCCCTATCTCGGGCTCCATTTCGAGGACCCTGTTGGGGATCTGCTCCTCCTCGAGGATGTCGAGGAGAGCGTTCCCCGCGGCGCAGGCGGTGGTGTTGGCCCCCTGGCTGGTGCTGGTCCCCCCGGGGGCCCGGGTTAGCTCCACGACGCCGCTGTCATAGACTATGCCTCCCAGGGGGAGTCCACCGCCGATGCTCTTCCCCAGCGTAACGGCGTCGGGCCTGAAGCCCAGGCGCTGGTAGCTGAAGAGGCTCCCCGTCTTCCCCATGCCCGTGTAGACTTCATCAACAACGAAGACCGCCGCGTTGTCATGGGCCAGGTCGCGGAGCTCCCTCAGGAAGTCCTCCCCCAGGGGCACTATGCCGGCGTGGACCATCAGGGTCTCCACTATGACCCCGGATATGTTCTCCTCCCTGAACAGACGCCGCGCCTCGTGGAGGCCCGCCGGGCCGGGGGGGATCTGGTGTATGTTTGGGTGCTCCCTCCCCAGGGTTATGAAGCTGGTCCAGGTGAGGAGCCCGTGGTAGGCGCCCCTCAGTGCTATGACATCGCCCTTCTCAAGAAGGTGGTCCAAGAGGAGCTCGTTGGCCTCACTTCCTGTTGAGGTGAAGGCGACCCTCGCCCGGGGTATGCCGGTGAGGCTGGCGAGCCTCTTGCTCAGGCTGAGGCAGGGGCGGTTCCAGGCCAGCATGCTCGTGTAGTGCACAAGCCGTGCCGCTTGGGTTGAAATGGCCCTTATGAGCTGAGGGTGGCCGAACCCAAGCACATTTATAGACTCGGCGAAGTCCAGGTACCTCCTCCCATGCTCATCTACCAGGTAGGGCCCCTCCCCCCTCTCCACTATTATGGGGAAGAAGGGCAGGCTCTCCTGCTGCGCCATAGCCACCACCCCTGGGGTGCGGGAACGGTTTAAAATCCGCCGGGCGGCATATTTTAACGTGCCCGTCCCCCCAGGGTGCGGGCGGTGCCCTGTCATGGAGAGCGTTGGCAGAGACGTGAACCCCGTTGCTGAGGAGCTGGCTTTTGTCAAGAAGGTCGCGCTGGTAGCCGTTGTCCTCATAGTGCTGGGGCTTGGCTTCGTCGCCTACGCCCTCCCCTGCCTCAAGGCCTACGGCCAGCCCCCCTACGCGGTGGAGGGAGCCCGGGCCGTCTACTGGGTCGAGGCAGCGGGGGTTAACGAGACCTACACCCGCATAGTGGAGGTTACTCAGGCCAACACCACCCACGTCACCCTCAGGGACCGCCTCGTGCACCCCAACGGAACGATCATAGGGGAGGAGACAACCACGATAAAGCTCGACAAGAACACCTTCCTCCCCGGCCTGCCCCTAACCGAGCAACTCTACCCCCTGGGCCTCAAGACAATCGAGACCCCCTGGGGGCCCGTCACTGCCCAGCAGTACGTCGACCTGGGCCTGGGCGTATACTATGCTATAGACCCCGAGACCATGATAGCCCTGGTCATAACACAGGCCGGGCCCCTGGGCCTGATAAACCAGACCCTCACCAGCGTAGAGATCCCCCAAGCCTGCCCCCCAAGGTGACCACACATGGTCGACCCCAGGGGCAACGTGCGGATGCACCTCCGCATATACGGGAGGGTCCAGGGCGTATTCTTCCGCGCTAGGATGAGGGACAAGGCCCTGGAGGAGGGCGTGAAAGGCTGGGTCCGAAACCTCCCCGATGGGAGCGTTGAGGCGGTGGTCGAGGGGCCCTGGGAGAGGGTTTTGAAGGTCGTCTGCTGGGCCCACCATGGGCCTCCGCTCGCGCGGGTGGAGAGGGTGGAGACCACCATCGAGGAACCCACTGGTGAGTTCGAGACCTTTGAGATAAGATACTAGCATTGCAGGCACCTGGAGCGCTTGTATTACCCTATTGCCACGCGCCATTTTAGAGAACTTGTCCTCCCTAAGTGATTGTTCTACACTACAATATCCGGGGTAGTGGGCCCGGGGTGGGTGCAAAAGCAAATATATTGACCAGGGCAGAACACGGGGCTTGTGCACCCGCTGAGAGGTTCTTGTAGGGTGAGGCACCTTGCCCAAGATACCTGTGAGGCTCGTCACATGGGATGACGTTGTAAACTGGACCCGAGAGCTGGCCCAGAGGATAAGGGACTCGGGGTTCCAGCCCGACGTTATAGTTGGCATCGCCCGCGGGGGTGTTACTCCTGCGAGGCTCCTCTGCGACTACCTGGGGGTCATGGACCTCCTCACCATCAAGGTGGAGCACTGGGTCGAGACCGC
>JALTXS010000025.1 GCA_027048265.1 Desulfurococcales archaeon | reverse complement strand
CATAGCAAGGTTTCCGCTCCAATGCTTCTCCCTTCTTCCTATAATGGAGACTCTCACCAGGCCCGTTACCCCGTCGCCTATTGATATGTAGGCGGCGGGCAGTATTGATAACAGGGGGCTCCCCGTTATCTTCCACAGTATGGCTATACTTGCCCCCCAGGCTATCATGAACGTTATCTCGTTGTTATTGTCACGAGTCTGGAACCACCCCATAAGCTTGCCCCGCCTCTTGGCAAGCCAGAACACCATCCCTAGTAGTATGGAGGCCGAGGCGGGGACCAGAATTTCCGCAAACACGAAGGGTAGGGCCAGCGTAACCGGCCCTGCGGCAAGGAGGTGCACGAGCTTGCGGGTTATGTAGGAGGCCTGGTCTAGAGTCCATCCTCCTTTAACAAGGCGTGAGTGGATGCCTTTCAGTAGTAATATCATTGTGAACACATAGGTTATCATAAGGATGGTCTTTGCAAGATCCGGAAAGATGGGGGCGAGGGTCATTGGAGGGTTCCTCGCCCTCTATGGGAGGGCATGTTTTGTCTTTGTTTGAGCGGTATTTAAATAATGTTTTAAAAGCGGTGGGGCTAGATGTGTAGCTTGTATGCCTCCACTCCCTTGTAGTAGAGGATCCCTCTGTTCTCATGGTCTATCTCTAGGACCCTGTTATACTTGGCGTTACGGTCGCTCCGGGCAGGAGCGCCGGCTTTTATGAAGTCACTGTTAAACGCTATTGCAAGATCTGCCACATAGTTGTCCTCGGTTTCTCCGCTCCTGTGGCTGAGTATGATCTTTTGCCCCGCCCGCTTCGCCTTTTCAATGAATTTTATTGTGTCTGTAAGGGTGCCCACCTGGTTGGGCTTCACTATCACGCCAAGGGTGCTCCTGTTCTCTAGGCCCTTTTCTAGGAGCTCCGAGTTAGTGACATACAAGTCGTCGCCAACTATTATGACTCCCCTGGGCCTGACCTTTTCCTGGAGCTCAGCGAACGACTTGTAGTGTTCCTCGTAGAAGGGGTCCTCTATGGATTTTACGGGAAACCCCTCCACAAGCTCTAGGTAGTAGTCTGACAACTCGGAACTCGTCCACTCTCTTCCCAAGAACCTGTATCTCTTCTTGCCCGTATCATAGAACTGTGTAGCGGCCACGTCTATTCCCAGGTAGAAGTCCTCGCCCGGCTTATATCCTGCGTCCTCTATCGCCCTCGTGATGATCTCTAAAGCATCGCGGGGGTCCTTCAGGGGTGGGGCGAAACCCCCCTCATCACCAACCAGGGTAGCCTGCCTCCCATATTCCTTCTCAAGTACATCCTTGAGGCTGTGATACACCTCCACACCCTTCCAGAACGCCTCCGTGAAGGACTCAGCCTTCACTGGTGCTATAAGGAACTCCTGGAACTCGAGCTCGTTGCCAGCATGGGCTCCTCCGTTCACTATGTTCATTAGTGGAACAGGGGTAGCTAGCGGCTTTACCCCTCCAATGTACTTATAGAGGGGGAGTTCTAGCGACTTTGCAGCAGTTTTGGCGACTGCTATGCTTGTGGCTATGGTTGCGTTTGCCCCGAGTTTGGAGAGATTCCTTGTACCATCTAACTTCTTCATGGCCTCGTCTATCTCAGCCTGCATCCTGACGTCCTTTCCTATGAGTATGGGGGCTATCTGGTGCTCTACGCTGAAGACGGCCTTCTTAACACCATAGCCCCGGAGCCTGTGACCCCCATCCCTTAGCTCGACCGCCTCGTATTTACCCTTAGATGCCCCCGATGGTGCCGATGCACAGTCCCTGCTCACCCTAGTCGAGACGCATACCCTGACCGTTGGTCTTCCTCTTGAGTCTGCTATTTCTAAGGCCTTGACACTTGTAATCTTGAAGTCCTCGCCAAGATGCAAGGAGGACACAACAACCACCCCTTCGCGGGCTCTGGGTTTACTAGTAGAGGGATAATAACTATGCTAGTGTGAATTGTTTTGCTAGATGCTTCTATATAGTTTTAGTTGTTTTGAAAACAATGTAGATCCCTAAGCTCGGGAAGCAGGAAAGGCTAAACCGGGTAAGAGGAGCCCCCCCCAACCCGAGTATTGCTGGATCCTAGGCGGGGACGCGTGCATGCTTAGTTAGGGGTTCCCAACCAGACCGGGTGGGCATTCCCTTAATTAGTGGGATCCTCCAAACACTTTGTATCATAACAAGCATGGGTAAGCCGGTGGCACCTGGATGAGGATTCTTATAGTGGGAGCCGGCAACGTGGGCTCGCACCTGGCTCAGCTTCTCTCCATGAGGGGCAACGAGGTAATAGTTGTGGACAGGAACGGGGAGAGGATAAGGCAAGTACAGCGGGAGGCTGACGTCCAGGGTATAGAGAGGGACGCGACTGACCCCAGCCTTTATGACGAAATCGACCTTAGGAGCATAGATGTGGTTGTCGCTGTGACGGACCGGGATGAGGTGAACCTGCTTGTAGCAACTATTGCTAACGAGAGTGGTGTGCCACGGATAGTGGCGCGTACACGCTCTACGAAAATAGCCAAGATAATAGAGAGGGTGGGGGTGGAGTACACCGTAACGGAGCCCGTAGTGATAGCCAAGTACCTGTACAGCATAATTGAGGGCAAGTACCACGCGGTCTCGCTTGCCCCCGTGTTCACCGGTAACTATATGCTCGCCAGCATAACCATTACTGAGACCGACGCGAGCGTGGGGAAGACCCTTGGTGAGATAGAGCTGGACGAGGGCATAAAGATACTGGCCATCTTTGATGGTGAGAACATTCTTGAACCTGTTCCCACGAGGGAGATTATGCCCAACATGATAATAATAGCACTAGTGAGAAGGGACCTTTTGGAGGATTTCGAGAGGGCGTTCAGGTGATCCCCGGATGTCCAGTGACATTCTCTCAACTCTAGGCCAGGTGGGTGACTTTCTCTCAAACCCCATAGTCAGGACAAGCATCTACGCCGTACTGCTCCTCATAGGCGCGTTCGTGATAATGTGGCTCGTAAGCACCCAACTGCGTAGGTTGAGCGAGAGGAACATCATAAGCCCCCTCGCCGCCGACAAGGTCAGGAGAGTCACCACTGTTATCATACTCATAATCCTATTCGCCTCCGAGCTGTACATTGCCACGAACCATACGGTCACGCTCGTAGTCCTGCTCTTGACAATAGGCGTCATGCTGGCGGCAAGCTGGAGGATATTCTCGATGATAACAGCCCACTACAGCATCATCTTGTCCCGCCAGGTCGCCAACGGCGACTATATTGAGATAAACGGTGTTAGGGGGAGGGTCAAGAACATTGGCCTTATTAACACAACTATACTAAGGGACGACAAGACGAGGGTCATTGTCCCCAACACAGCGTTCCTCGAAAAGAACGTCATACACCTAGGCAACGAAAGGAGCCTCTCACTCAGGATATCACTATACTTCACAGACTTCGACACGATAGAGAGCGCAGAGGAGGCAATAAGGACAGTCATGCACGAGAGGTACAAGCATGGCACCCGCTCCGAGGACTACGATCTCTATATTGAGAAGCTCGAGTGGGACACCGATAGTCAGAGGGGTAAGCTAACCTTCATACTGAAGACTAGGTACCTGGGCCAGGAGGAGAGGAGCTCTGTTGTCAATAACCTGATAAAGGAGCTCCACGCGGGTCTCCCCCAGTACGATGTGTCGATAGAGGTGGTAAAGGAGGGGCCTGCTCAATAAATACCCATTAGGACAAACAATATTACAGTCGCGCAGCCACGCTAGCCACACACTTGAAGGGGTGTAGTACTATGCCCAGGCAGAAAAAGGACCCTCGTCAATGCCCACAGTGCGGCACCATTGTGAAAGAACCTGTTAAGACCTGGAGCCTCACGTCACCCCTACCAGACGCGTATGGAAGAATAACCGTCACTGTCATGGGGAGCTTCGTCTGCCCTAACTGCGGATATAGGTGGAGGGCCGTCGTATCAAAGCTTAAAGTGGGAGGCGGAGACGTCGAGATAGAGGGCGCCAAGGGCAAGGCCAAGGCAGCTCCACCAGCTCGGAGGAGTGATGAAGGTGAGGTGATAGAGCTGGACCTTGAGTCAATAATTTCGGAGGAAGAATAATTCTAGTCGGATAACGTGAAGTATATCCTTCGGTTGTTCCTTCCCTTGTTCTCTAGCTTCAGGAACTCGAGCTTCCCAACCTCACGCGTGTTCCTAACATGAGGACCTCCATCAGCTTGTATGTCTACACCCTCGATCTCAACGATGCGGAGAACCTTAAGATTAGGCGGCATGGCCTTGGCTAGCTTAACTATACCCGGTATTTCAAGGGCTTTCTCCCTCTCCAGATAGTATACCTTAACCGGCCTTCCCTCAGCGAGTACGTTGTTCGCCTCCTCAAAAGCCCTCCTCACCACCTCTACATCAGGCTTTTCGAGGTTAACATCCACCCGAGAGCGGTCGGGCCTGACCTGGTTACCCGTGACAAGCGCCCCATACCTCACGTTCATGACGGCTATGAGGACATGCAGTCCAGTGTGCATTCTCATAATACGGTACCTCCTCTCCCAATCGATGACCCCCCTGACAAGCATGCCTTCTACTAAGCCTTCTGTCCTGTCCAGGTAGTGGACAACCTCGCCTGTCTCCCTGTCTTTCCTAACCTCCTTCACAACATACCTCTTGTCGCCCAACACGATGTAACCCGTGTCACTAACCAGTCCCCCGCCCACCGGGTTGAAGGCGGTCTGGTCGAGAACTACTCCTCCTTCCAGGACTCTGACTATACGTGCGTCGAATTCCCTGAGATAGGAGTCGTCCTGGAAGAGCATCCTTGTGCCAACCATTCACAATCACCAGCACAAAGAATGGCCTTATTAGGAAGATAGTGTCTCCCACCTTATAACCTCCTCGCGCCCAGAAAACAAAAATGGTAATGAGACAAGGGAATTCTAGGCTAATCTAAGGGAGGATTCGGCCATGAGTGGTAAAGTGCACGAGGTGGTTTTCTACAGGGGGATAGACACGGATTCTTACAAACTAGAATGGATGTTAAGGCAGGCTCTGACAAGCATAAGCGTGGAACACGGGCTACGCTTTGACTTCACGCACATAATCCTCCCAAGCCTGAACGAGGGAGAGGCAACACTCAGAATCGACGATACTGTCATCCCCATGCCACGTGTGGGCAGTTTGGATGAAATTAAGAATATAGTGCTAGACGCTCTTACCTCGCCTTTGCTTGTAGCCCATAGTCTTCTAGAGATCCCCCTTCCACCCCACCTAAGCGGTGTCTCCAACGACGCTATATACGCCTAAGCATCCTCAGGGCCAGGGCTTGTGGGGGGCAACTCATATTTTTGCCACCTCCTACATTCAACTTGTCGGGTGAATTCTATTGTCTAGCGGGAGGCTAAGGGATATAGTCAGTAGCGTCCTGGAGGGTGTTGTTAAGGTAGATGTAGTGGCTGTTGACCAAGTGCTAGGCGGGGTCCATAGCAACCCCCGTCACAGGCTTTACTACCTAGTGCCCTTCCAGGGGGAGGCAGAGGTAGGCGACTCATTCGTCGAGATATTCGCCCACACAAGGAGGCCCGAGATGACACGTTGGAGGGTCTGGTTCGACGGCGTCGCGGTTACGAGGGAATACAAACCTAACTACACTATTCCTCTTGAGAGGGGCGAGTTCTCCATAACCGTCATCAACGTGACCCCCCTTGTCAAGAGAAGTCCGGGCAGGGGAAAGCATAAGCTCGTCATAGTGAATGAGGGTTCAGAGCCCATAGAGCTCCTTGGAAGCATCATGGTCAAAACCTACCTGACGGGCCGCGGTAGGGCGTGGTTGACCTACTCTACTGGGGGTCTAAGGATTGATGAGGGTGAACAAAAGACGTTACCTGGGGTTGGAGAATCTCCGGGTGAGTTTATGACGTTCTACTCAACTCCGCTGGCCCTGTCTAGTCCACTGAGATTAGAGCTCTCATGTGAGGCAGGTGATGGTGTGGAGTATAATC
Organism: Desulfurococcales archaeon; assembly: GCA_027048265.1. Taxonomy (GTDB): domain Archaea; phylum Thermoproteota; class Thermoprotei_A; order Sulfolobales; family Fervidicoccaceae; genus JALTXS01. Next base: position 17,383 of record JALTXS010000025.1, on the reverse strand, counting down.
AGGTAGCCAAAGTGGGTGAGATGAGGGTTGACATGAATTCCTGCGATAGAGTAATGGCAAAGAGCTTGAGCGGTAGCGTGCTGATGCCCAGCATAGTTGCCGTGTCGCAGGCCTATGACAAGCCAGAACCGATTATCGAGGGCTTAGAGGTCGTTGAGGGTCCCAGGGGCCATGTTGTAAAGCTTAACCTGGCCAACAGGGGAAGAGTGGCCCTCGAGAATAGCATGATTACAGTATTTGCGCTAGGCGAGGCTATTGCAAGGAGTAGTGTGGAGAGGCTAGAGCCGGGAGAGGGGCGGCTGGTGGAGATGGAGGTCAAGATACCCCGCGAGTCGCGCTCGGTGGTTGTTAGGGTTATTTGGAACGAGTATGGGGAGCCCCGTTTCATTGAGCGTAAGTTGAGCCTATCGTGAAACAGCTTGTCCCCGGTGAAGAACTAAGTTTAAATCCTTCGCGAACAAAATCTAGGTATGTGACCTAGCATGCCACTGAGAAGACTTGTTCTGGACGTTCTCAAACCCATCCGAAACCCGGGTATAGAGGAGCTTGCTCTTCGCCTAGAGAGCGTGAGGGGCGTTCGTGGCGTGAACATCACTGTTAAGGAAGTCGACGTTGAGACCCTGACGCTAGTCATAGTTATTGAAGGGGATGACATTGACCTTGAGGGGGTTAAGAACAGGCTCGAAGAGTTTGGGGCGGTAATCCACAGCATAGACCAGGTCGTTGCAGGGGAGAAGATGGTTGAGGTCCCCCCCTTCTACGAGGAGGTCCCCTGAACCGTGCCGTGTTGTACAGTAAGCGCTTTTGACTGAGAGGTCTTGTAGACAAGGCCTACGCTTTGGAGAAGCTCGCATATCTTGCATAGCTCTCGGCCATAGCTTGTTGGCTCACCGCATGCCTTGCAGGTGGGAAGGGGGGGCAACCCCGATGCTTCTTCCACTAGATGTTGGCTCATCTCATCTAGAGCCTGGAGCATGCGAAGCATGGTTCCAGGACGGTATCGCTCCAGATGGAACAACCAGTGTCTGATACGGGCTCTGAAAGTGGGTTGCTCGTTTATGAACATACACTCGGTCTCCTGGAATTTGAAGCCTCTCAGGTAGCTATACATTGCTGCCTCCCATTCGTAAACGTATCTAAGGGGCTTTATCCTTTGGACGAACCTATCGCTCAGTCGGGGTGCCCGGGGATGCTGTCGTATTATCCGGGCCGGGTCTCCTCTAAGTATGTTCATGAGCATTGTCTGGACCTCGTCGTCAAGGTTGTGCGCAGTAGCAGTCTTGGTCACTCCTAGCTGGCGGGCGTATGTGTTTATAAGCCTCCTCCGTAGTCCCCCGCAGTATGTGCAGGCACTTATCGCCAGGCCCCTTCCTCGGGACCTTTTCACAATACCGTGGAGGTCCTCACCTACATGCTCCTTTATACTGGTTATTATTAGCTCTACTCCCCTTTCCCTAGCGTATTCCCTCATTTTCAGTATGTCCTGCGGCTTGTTGTAGCCGGGGATGCCCTCTATGATTGAGAGGGCAACAAGCTTTGACGGGGGGTGTATTTCCGGCATGGTGTCCAGGAGTACGAAGCTGTCCTTACCCCCAGACACGGCAAGGAGGACAGTGTCTCCCGGCTCCAGTAACTTGAAGCGCTCAACCGTCTCCCTAATCCTCCCCTTAATATCCTCTATGAAGCACCTGTCACAGAGCCTTCTTCCCGTGTGTGCCTGGTAGACCCGAGCTTCTCTAACTCTGCAGACGTCGCAACTTGCCATGGTATCATCCCGGGCTCACAGATATTAGCTCTGCTCAGGCGACTTATGAATCCATGGTCAGTAGAGTCTCGGGTGAACCTTATGCCAGACGGCGTCACAATGGTAGGCGTGGCAGGGCTGGTTTTCATAATACTGGGCTGGGCGGTCTCGATAAGGACCGTGCCCCCCGTTAGGCTTAGTGGGCTTTACGCTCTGGGGAGCCTGTTCCTCATAGTATACTCCTATCTCATTGATGACCCCCTGTTCCTGGTTCTTAACATAGGGGCGTTTGCTGTGAGCTTTGCTCAGTTCTTCAGGGGCCTGCGCTTGGCGCGGTCTTCCTAGTCTATTCCACGACAATATACTTTTACACTACCATTCGCCATAATACAATAATGCAAACCTCTACTGGGCTAGTATCTTTTCATCTTGTAACTTCCTCTTGCAGGAGAAATAAGATAGTTTAGGTGATGGTCATGATACTGTTTGACTGGGGCACGTATAACGTGCTATCCAAACTAAGCGTCGCTGCGAGCCTTGGAATGAAGCTTACTGAGATACCCCCTAGGGACCTCTCCCGCAGGAGGAGTGATGAATACTACGAGTCCTATAGAGAGCAGGCGAAGAGGGCTTTCACAACGGTTACAGCACACGCCCCTTATTACAATGTTGTATCAGTAAGCAAAGGTGTAATGGAGTCAAGCTGGAGGGGACTCCTAGCCGGCGCAGAAAGGGCAGTGAAGGCTGGTGCAGAGATATATAATCTCCACCTCGGCTGGAGGGCTTTCATGGATGAGCGGGATCTTGAAAACGCCACGGAGTTTCTTAAGAGGCTCACGGAGAGCCTGTCCGGGAAGGCCGTAGTGAGTGTAGAGGTACCCTACACTCCCCGTATGTTGGGCTTATGGGATGAGATAAGGGCTCTTAGGGAGTCTGTGGGAGAAGAGCGGGTTATCGTCTCTGTACAGCTGGAGAACGCATGGATGCTGGAGACGGGGGCGGGGGACAGTGGTGACTTCGAGGAAGCAGACAAAAGGGCCGAGGAGTCCTTCTGGTGGAAGATCCTGGAGAAGACGCTAGAGCTGGGCGGTGGTTTCCTAAGCCTCAGGTTCAGCCAGGTGGTTGCCTTCGTACTTGGTGGTAGAAGGGTTCTAAAAAAGAGGGTTCCTCTCGGCATGGGCTATCCAAGACTAGACCCCCTGGCTAGGGCACTCGCCAGGTTTCTTGTGGAGGAGGTGCGTGGAAAGAGGCCGGAGGTCAGGGCCCATCTCATATACACGGGCCCTATGGAGACCAAGTACAAGGACACGGTTGAGTTGTTCTCGACGATTATGAAAGAGACTGTAAAGCACCTGGTTTGACAATAAGGCGGTCGCCGCATGGACGGGAGTCTAAGACCCCGGAAGTACCAGCTTGAGGCCGCCCGTTGGGCCCTCTCGAGGCGAAGGGCCACAATCTGTATGCCGACGGGTACCGGCAAGACACTCGTAGCAGGACTGTGGATAAGGGGACTACCCAAGGGAGCATCTGAGCGCGTACTCGTCCTTGAGCCTACTAGGTTCCTGGTCGAGCAGGTGGCAAGGTTTTTCAGAGAGCGGATGAGGCTAGACGCCGCTCCGCTACACGGCAGCCTCCCGCGAGTACTACGCGAGAGGGCAGAGAGAGCACGGATAATAGTTGCTACACCCGAGATTGTTGTCCACCTGTTCAGAGAGGGGCGCATGAACCCGGGTTCCTTTAGCGCTCTCGTCGTTGACGAGTGTCACCACACTACGGGGAAGGACGCCTACGTCGAAGCCGTAAGGCACCTTGCACATGTCGAGTACAGGCTGGGACTCTCCGCGTTCATCCCCCGGTCAAGAGCCTCTCATATTGAGAGCTGGATCGGTGACATTAGATGCTGGGGCTGGGACCATCCAAACCTAAGACCGTACATACCTGAGTGGATAGGAGAAGTCTATGAAGCCCCCTTTAACCCGCATGAGGGGCGCCTCTACAAGGGGCTGGAGAAGCTTTGGGAGCAGGCCAGCGGTTCTAGCAGGATGTTACTCGGAATGGCACTTAGGTGGATGGCAAGAGACGGGGTCGACGCGCTCAGGGAGAGCGTGACCAATTCCCACCGCCTTCGGGAGCTTGTGGAGCCCCTGGAAAAGTTAATGTGGTCGCCAAGCATAAGACCAGCTCACAAGTGGGGTAGCCTCGAGCGCATACTTGAGGACCACGATCCCTTCACCAAGGCGATAGTCTTCATAGACAGGATAGTTATAGCTAGAAGGGTAGCAGAGCTCCTATCATCCCAAGGTTTCGAGACAACCCTATTACTGGGGAGGCGAAGGGCCCCCAAGCAGTCTCTTGACCGGGCAAGGAACCCGCGTACCCGCATTATCGTGTCCACAAGCGCCGGGGAGGAGGGGATAGACCTTCCTGAGGCCGACCTACTGATAGTATGGAGCAACACCGCTAGTCCTCTGAGGCTCGTGCAACGTGTTGGGAGGCTTCTCCGGGCAAGAGACGTGAAGGGGGGTCCTAAGTGGGCCGTCTTTATAGTGACTCCCGAGACGGTCGACGTCGACAGCCTCCTCGACGGCGTTGTCGCTGCACGTGCGGCTGGTGTTGATATGAGTATTGATGAGGAGACCATTAGCCATCTCCTTGAGCTAAGCCGTAGGAGGAGGATTCTGGAACTGCTGGAAAAAGATCCTCTCCCAGAAGAAGTGCTCGCAAGGGCGCTATCCGCTCCCCCTGAGAAGCTAAAGCCACACCTAAGATGGTTGCAATCTCATGGAATAGTTTCTTACATATACACTCCTTTTGGAAGGGTTTACTTTCTCCCAGACCAAGCCCTGCTTCTGAGGAGCAAGTACTCTGCCTTCCTTACACCTCCCCAGACCCGCCAGGAGGTCACTATAGTGTGCAAGAATTCGGGCAACCTGCTCAGAAGGGCCCCGCCGCAAATGCTGGAACAACTGCTGGAGAGGAGCTTTAAGAAAAGGAGACAATGCAACGGGGTCAAAATCAGTGTAATGACCTGGAGGGGCCCTAGCGTTTTTTTGAAGAACTTCTCCTACGAGTTCCCCGTGTGGAGCCTAGAGCTTTTAAGGGTCCTGGTGGACAACGCGAGGGCCATGGCAGCCGTGTCGTAAAGGGTAGTGGTCGAGCAACTACAACATTATACCGACAAGATGGCGGGAAGCTGTGTTTTTCCGAAGATGTGGGGTAAGGCATGAAAGAAGGAGATGGTGTGGAGCCGCCGGCGGGATTCGAACCCGCGGCCACCGGCTCTCCCGGGTATTATGCCCGACCCATTGCTTTATAAGGCTGCCCGTACGAGGCCGGCGCTCTACCGGCTGAGCTACGGCGGCTCCGGCTCTGGGGTGCCATTATTATTGTGATGGCTGGTGGGGTTTTAAGCGTGTCGAGGACAGCGAAAGTGTTTTAGTCGGTTCTGGCCCAGTCTTTCATGTTTCCCCCAGCGTGTGGAGGGGACTGCTTTGGTGGAGAGCGAGAATATAACTGCATACATACTTGTTGTGACCAAGGTGGGCCGTGAGCACCCTATTAAGGACGAGATTGAGAAGCTGGGGCAGGCCATGGAGGGGGAGGTGTGGGTTGACGTTAAACCTGTCTTTGGCGAGTACGACCTTATTGTAATAGTCGAGGCGAGGAGCATAAGGGCTATTGATAAGCTCGTGTCCCAGTTGCGCATGCTACCAGGTGTTGAGAAGACTCTCACACTAATAGGTAGCTATTAATACACTACCCGCCAGAGGGATCATATTTTCACGAACTCCACCCCCAGGTCAAGGGAAGCCTTTTCTATAACCCTCCTAGCGGGGGCGGGGCCTGCCTTCTTTTCCATGAACACCTTCTTTACCGGCTCACTGTTCCTCAGGATAGCCTGCCTTACAACACTCTCATCTATCCCCTCTCTGATGGCATACTTGGGTATAATGTGCCCGAAACAAGCCTTAGCCTCCAAGGCCATACGTGTGAACCTCTCGGGATAATGGCTTCCCCCGAACCCCGCAGCCGTCGTGCAGTGAGGGAGACGACCGCTTATAAGATCCTCCACCGCCTCGTGAATCACCCTAGCCACAAGCTTATGGAGAAGGGGGTCCTCCCATTGCTCAGGTGTGCTTCCAATCTCCACAAAGACAAGAGGTCTCGCCACCCCGGTTGGCCCGTGGTGAGTAGCCTCGTAGGTAACATCTATGTCACCCAGGCCTCCATTCTCCTCCACCTCGCGTTTTGTCAGCCTCAGAATATGGCCAGCAAGACGCGCATGTGCAATGGATAGGGTCATTGGCTCTCCCCCCGCCTCGGCCCTCTGCGTCGGGTTGCCTGTGTGGTGTACTGTAAGCGAGGGCCGGCCTGAACTGCTACGATGCTTGGATAATACTATATACTGTTCCCCAGGAACCCGTTCGTCTAGGAACTCGAACTCTAGGACGCTCTCCGGGAACCCTCTTAGCGATACTCCCTCAAGTCTGGATATACCCATCCTCATTAGCTCCCTTGCCATACCAGTACCAGCGGGGTCACCTGTGCTGTAAACTATTGAGACAACGCTCAAACCCATACAGACACCTCCTATGCCTCCTGCGATGCCCTAAGAAGCCTGAGTCTCATTGAGAGTCCTTTCCCCTCCCAACCATCCCCTTGACCTCGACATGTAGTAGAGCCCTGCCAGGGCCACCGTATACAGCACCGCTGTTATCCTCAGGGGAAGCTCCACGTTAATATCCATAAGCCACCCTCCAATAGCCCGGCCCGCACTGGCTGGGACGTTCCAGGCGAGGTTAAGTAGGGCGCTCGCCATACCCCTCTGCTCAACAGGTACCCTCCTCATAATAAACGCATCAAGAAGAGGATAGCCCGCGTTCATAAGGACAGCTCTTATGACGTATAGTGCCGCTGCTATGAAGTAATTGTCCGTCAGCGTCATGAGTATGAGCAGCGGTATGCTGGGGCTGGTGAAGGCCAGGAATGTTCCTATGAGTCCGAGCTTGTCAGATGCCCTAGGGAGACGCGTGGCAGCGACTGCCATTATTATGCTCTGGACCGCAAACATTGTCCCCAGGCCACCGCTTGTAGAGTGGTACTTGAGTGCAAAGTAATAGTCTATATTGTGAACAGACATTGCAGCCCCCAGGCCGATCACCGCATTATATATGAGGAATCCTGCTAGCCAAGGGTTATTCCTAAGCATGCTTAGACTGGGTCTACTTGCCCCATCCCTGGGCCTGCGCTCGGGTATCCTTAAAACCAGGGGAATGCCTATGAGGGGCAGCAGTGTTAGAGACAAAAGCGCTGCCCTATAGGCATCTAATATGGGTGCGTCAAAGGCCCTAGAGTACATGACTGGGGCCCAGCCAAGGGCGTTTCCCAACACATGGCCTACGAGGCTAAGCGCCATGAGGTCCCCGTATACAATGTGGAGCCGCTCTTCCCTGACGCTCCTAGACACTAGGACATTCTGCGAGGTCCAGATTAAACCACCCGCGGCCCCATCAACTGCGAAAGCAGCGGCCAGATGCACGCCGCCTCCCAGGTAGTATAAGGGGGGTGCTAGGGAGGCCATTAGCCCCCCGAGGACCAGGGTGAACCTGCTCCCAACCCTGTCCGACATGTAGCCAGAGATTAGGGTGAACACTGTTGATGTAGAGACCGATATTGCTGCGAACAGGCCATACTGGGAAGCAGTGTAGCCGAGGCCCTTAAGGTATGGTGCAATCAGTGATATCTTAACACCCATGTATACTCCTATAATAAGAGCCGCATACATGAGAAACTTGGATGCCCCTCTGGGAGAGGTACTGTGAAGCGTAGAATGTCCATTGTCATACATGGTATCAGCACCGGGTTTCCCAGAAAGTATGCTGGTAAACTCCATTGGAAGGTATGGCCAGAGACCTCTATATAGTAGGAGGGTGTGTGCGGTATGGCTTGTTTTGTAGAGGGATGTCTTGTAGAATATGATGGATTGTTCTGGATGGTCAGGGGATTGTCCCATCCGCAGGGAAGATTGCTGGCGATGCCGCGTTACCCTGAGTTGGGTATTGTGGTTAAGGAGCCAACAGACCTGGTAAGTGTTGCAAAAAGATTCTCTGAGGATATTGTTATGTACTCGATGTGCTATGGGAGGGAGGTGCCCCTCCTGCGTGTAGATAATGTTCAGGCCTTCGTTGACCCCTTGGAGTACTGTGTTTCATCAGGCGATGAGGTCGCCTGCGGTCTTGTAAAAATCCTTACAAGTATAACAGGTGTTGACACCATTGGGGTCACTGGCTCGAGGCTCCACAGGTGGGCAGCCTTGGGGAAGCCGGGGAGGGGCGACATAGACCTAGTCGTATATGGCCCGCGTGTTGACGAGTTTTACCACCAGCTGAGAGAGAATCCCCTGTTAGAACCCTACACGGGGAAAGCTAGTAGCAGACTAATGGACCAGAGGGGCGGGTGGTCGTTACCGGGAGTTCTCCACCGTAGGGAGAGCTTAAAGGTCCTACAGGGCATGTGGAGGGGTTTAGATGTATACATAAGGCTGGTTCCCCTCATGCCCGGGGAGTACACTCATTGTAGAGACACGGTTTATTATCTGGGGGACCGCGTCCTGGAAGGGACGGTCGTGGACAATTCCAGGGGACACGTGTTTCCCTGTACCTACGAGCTCAGAGTACATGGGGTACCCGGGGGAAGGGTTATCCTGACCAGCCCACGGGGCAGGTTCTGCGAGCTACTTTTCCCCGGGGATAGGATAAAAGCGTGGGGGAGATTGGAGATTGTACGGGCAGGCTACGTGGGTGAGCCAAGGCTTCACCTCACACTTACCGACAAGAGCCATGGAGTGGCCCTGGCTGGGTGAACTTGATGAGGCTTCATCGTCTTGACGATGAGTGGGTGTACATTGACCCGGGCTCTACCCCACTATGGGGGGTCTTCAGGGACTCTCCCTTAGAGACCATTGTAACTGTACCAGACTGGAGGGGCCCAGGGGGCTTTCTGGGGGTTTATCCCCTAGAGGGAGGCCTCCTACGCGCCCGAGTTTATGAAGGGAGGGCTCTCTATGAATACTTGTTGGAGAAGGGCGAGGGGTCTGAGCTTTTCCTCAACTCAGTGGCCGACCCGGTTATCTTATGGAAAGTATTCAAGGGAAGGGCGCGGACCTCATGGTTGGGGGGTTTTCTCGTAGTCGAAGGCTCCTATATGGTGCTGCAAACTAGGGTCCATGGTTATTATGAGAACAAGGGGCATTTGGTTCTAGACCTAAGGCCTCTTCAGGCCCTTGTCAGGCCCTCCATGGTGACTCCGCCCTCACGGGTGACTTCCTTGCTTATAGAGCTCCTCGTAGCACTATCTAGAATTGATGTTGCCTGCGGCAACCCCTCCTGGGAGAAGGGGCTTGCATGTCAGCTTAAGCACTCTGTGGACTTTCTGAAAAAGCACACAGCCAGCGCTGTGCTCGGGGGCCTGAGAGAGGAGGTCTTAGACCATGTGCGGAATGCTCTGAGGAGGTGTAGGTCATTAGAGGAGAAGCTAGACTTGTGAGGTTATCGGGGCCCCTGCTTAAAGGTGTTCATTCAGCGGCTTGGGCGGTTGCCCTAGAGCCTCTTTCCTGGTGGGGCGCAGGCACGGTCAGTCGCCTTAGGGACCATGCTGACAAGCGGTTGCCCGACTACGCGTCACTGGCCCATGAGATGGTATTCATCACGATATCCTCCTGCGGGCCTTCCGGGTGCAACTCTAGTACCCTGTTCGAGGCCCTGGTTGACCACATGATGCGCGTGTATGGGACGAACCTGTCTTTGGGCTCCCTGCTCATGTTGTCCCTCCATGTTGCACCCCTGTCTCGCATACGCTCAGACGAGAGGGTGGGTCTCACGAGGCTCTCGGAGACCGCGTTGAGAGAGGCAATGTCGTTTCCCATGGATACCTTCTTACGCGGGCTTAGGAGGGTATTTCCCCGTTACTCGGGGAGGATGAGGTGCTGGGCTTTCCCAGACCTTTGGGAGCCTTTCCCCCGTGAATCCGGTTATAGCTTGTGGTATGCGAGTCGCATCGTCACGGCCTTTGACCCTGTTCTGAGTGAGGTCAGGGAAGGGTGGAGGGTGTCGAGGGGGCTGGCCATCATGCTCAGGCAAAGGATAGGGTGTCGGGTACCTGGTAGCGAGGATGTTGACTGGCTTTACAGGAGGGCCTGCGCTAGGCTGGGGGCTGATTACCTGAGCTTCAGGAGGAGAGGGCTGGAGAAAATGTTTGAGGATGTTAGGGCGTGCTCGGAGGGACGATGGGGTGATGTGGGCGGGTCTCTGGGGTCGGTTGCCGACATAGTTGCTATGAGCCTGTTTTACTACAGGTGGTCGTGCATTGGTGAAACAATGTTATATGACCGGGCTATTCTAGAATAAAGTGTCATCTACCTGCTGGCCATGGTATCTGGGTGGAGGAGAAACGCGTTGCCAAGGATCGTACCGGGGATGGCCTTCACGGCAAGGGTTTCTGGGGTAAGGGAGTACCCCACGGGGTACAGGTGGAGAGGGCTCCTACAGGTGGACAAGGGGGGTAAGAAGATACTCCTTGACATGCCCGGGAACATAGCCCGATGGCTCGTTCCTGGAGAGACCGTGCTCATAACGCCCAGCACCACCCCCGTCGAGGTTGATTCCAGGACCCTTTTCTTCCCCCGAGACTCCTATACCCTAGACCGGATGGTGGGTGGCAGGGGCTCTGAGTCTAGGGTCAGGATATGGCCCTCCTGGTCTAAAAGGTACACTATGACAAGGAAGAGCTGGTCGGGAAGGGCAAGTTATGAGTACACTGTAGTGGCCCGAGAGGCCGTCACCCAGGAAGACTATGAGAACATCCTCACACTGGAACAGTACCACTATGCTAGTAAGGAGGAGAAGGTGGGTATATGGAAATGCCCCGTCTGCGGACATTATGAGGAGGCCAACACCAGGCCCCGGTGCCCAAACGATGGAACCCCTATGGTCCTCCAGGAGATCAGAGGGAGCCTTCCGAGCAGCAGGTTTATGGTATTAGAGCTCATCACCAGAAGGGAATACGAGCCCAGGTATGTGGCCTACGTCCGCGTGGATACCCCGATACCCCTTATGAGCAGGCGGCTCGTGGTTGACGGGAGGGTCGAGATAGAGCCCATGATAAGGGAGAAGGTCTTCGGAACGGACTGGTTCCACCCCACGTTCTGGCCCATTGAGAAGGAGCAGAAGATGCAGCTCTTCCGCAAGTACAGGGAGATACTCAAACGCTACCGCTCAAGGAGCATCGCTAGGGCTCTCGTGGGCGAGGAAAACTACAGGACGCTACTCTCTCGAGTTGACAACCTGGCAGCCAGGATAGCCCGGGTCGTCGTGCACCCCGATTACAGGGGCGACGGGCTTGGGGTCCTTAGCGTTAAGGCGGCTCTCGAGTGGATAAGGGACGCACGCGTACCTGAGATGAAGCGGAAGAAAAAGGTTGTGGAGACGATAGCCCAGATGGCCCGCTTTAACCCCTTCTTCGAGAAAGTCGGTTTCAAATACCTATGGGACACGGCCAGCGGGAGGCCCGTGCTCTTCTACCCTCTGGACGGTGAGGCGGAGGAGAAGATAAGGTTCTTTCTGGAAAACGACCCCCACGCGCGGCTACACGGGGGGAGGCTCTACCGGCCCCATCTGCCGGAGATAGAGCCCCTTGAAGGCCCTATTAGGGTTGAGGGCCTCACCAAGTACTATGAGAGCACGCTTGACCTGGAGGGGCTTCCCACGCTTGTCCAGGAGGTGCTTAGGGCATTCGGTGTTGAGAAGAGGACCGTAACAAAGATGGTGCTCGAGGACGCCAGCTTTGAGATAGAGCCCCGAGAGGTCGTGGTTCTGGTGGGCATAAGCGGTGCCGGTAAAACAACCCTACTCCGGCTGATATACGGCTCCACAGGCGCAGTTAATGCGGAGCCCGATAAGGGGAGTATAAGCCTTCCTCCAAACACGAGGGCCTCAGCCCTTATACCGGGGGAGGCTGAGCCTGTGTTCGGTGATGAGACACTCCTTGAGCATATGCTTAGAAAGCTTGGCGACGTCTACTCTTCGCTTGAGCTGCTGAACTCCGTGGGGCTCAGCGATGCAGTTATGTACAGGGCCCGCTTTGACCAGTTGTCGACAGGCCAGAAGGAGAGGGCCAAGCTGGCCAGCATACTCGCGGAGAGGCCCAATCTTCTTCTCATCGACGAGTTCCTTGCCCACCTGGACCCCCTCACGGCTATGCGCGTGGCTCGTAAACTTGGAATACTCGTGAGGAAGCTGGGGATAACTCTAGTAGCAAGCACCCACAGGAGGGAGATACTACAAGCACTAGAACCGGACAGCATAATATACACAGGTTACGGCAAAGCTGTCAAGGTACCCTATAGGGGCCAGGAGGTATAGCGCCTTGGCTCCCACCCTTGACGAGTTTCTTGGAAGAAAGGGGAGGAAGAGGGAAAAGTTGGAAGAATCCGGGCTGGCGCTGGTTTCGGAGGAGGTCCTTGGTGAGCTGGTTGAAAGAGTGGCCAGGCTGGAAGAGAGGGTCGGAAAACTTGAGGAAGAGTTGCAAGAGTTAAAGAAAAGACACGCCAGTGGGAGGCAAATGCGGGCACAGGAGAAGGAGGAGCGCAGCAGGCCCCCGAGCCTGTTCCAGAGGGCCTTGGACGCGCTGAATGCTAAGGGATACGTCTCGGTAGTCAAGGACTTAGGAAAGGGGGACCCTGAGGAGCATGAGCGTGTTCTTAAGAGGCTTGAGCAGATGGGAGGGGTTGTGATGGAGGTTGAGGGCGATACCCTGATTGTGCACCCGAGTGTCTACAGGGAGTTCAGGGAGAGGCTCGAGACCGTGGGGGAGCGTGACCCCGTTGCGTGTGTGGAGCTTTTCGGGAGGGCGGGTAAGCTGTTTAACGAGCTATACAGGAGGGGGCTCCTTTACTACAGCTCCAAGGACTCCAGATGGAGAATGCTATAGCACTAGCACTGTTACCCCATATTGTTCGCCTGTTAACAACGGCCAGAATTCTACATAAGATGACACTATACCTGTATCTTGGTACCTGGGGAATTTGTAGAGGATGATAGGTTGGTTATTTATTTGGAGTAAAAACAAGTATTCGGGTCTAGACTCCTGAGTAGAAGTGTATCTCGGCTGGTGAGACCCTGTATTCTATCTGAGTCCACTCGTTCTTCTTCATCTCGATGTATCCCTCTATGACATCGCTTGTGAAAGCGGGTTTCAGGTACTCGTTGTCGCTCTCAAGCTCCTGGATGGCCTCTAGCAGTGTAGCGGGCAGTTGCTTTATGCCCAGCTCTCTGCGCTTTTGCTCGCCCAGCTTGTAGATATTCGTGTCTATCGGGTCACCGGGGTCTATCTTCTTCTTTATACCATCCAGCCCCGCGAGCACGATTGCTGCGAAGGCCAGGTAGGGGTTGGCGCTCGGGTCAGGGGGCCTGTACTCTATCCTCTTACCCTTAACATCTCCCCTGTGGTACACTGGGACACGTACTGCGGCGCTCCGGTTGCTCTTGCTCCACGCCAGGTATATGGGCGCCTCGTAGCCGGGTACGAGCCTCTTGTAGCTGTTCACCGTTGGACTTACTATGGCAGACAGGCTCCGACCGTGCTCTATGAGTCCGCCTATGAAGTATCTTGCCGTCTGGCTTACCTCAGCGTAGTCGTCTGACTCGTCGTAGAACGTGTTCTCTTCTCCCTTCCACAGGCTTGCGTGGACGTGCATTCCGCTTCCATTGTCAGCGTATATTGGCTTGGGGAGGAATGTGGCTATGTATCCTGCCTCATGGGCAACGTTGCGGGCGACATACTTGAGAGTCTGTATATTATCCGCCAGCCTGACCGGGCTGGCGGCGCGCGTGTTTATCTCCGCCTGGCCAGCCGCACCTACCTCATGGTGGTGTGACTCGACCTTCACGCCAAAATAGTCCTCCAGCACCTCTGCTGTTCTTCTCCTTAGGGCCTCGGTCTTGTCTATGGGAGGCGCGGGGTAGTAGCCCTCCTTGGGGCTTATCCCCTGGTTGACCTTGTAGTCAAACCCTGCTTCCTCGACCTCTATGCTGTACCCCGTGCTTGCATTGCCTATCCAGCTCTCCATTCGGCGGAAGAAGTAGAACTCGGGCTCGGCCCCCATGAGGGCGGTGAAGCCCTCCTCTGCAAGCACCTGCTCTGCCTTCTCAGCAATATAGCGGGGGTCTCTCTCATACCTGGTCTTACCGCCCGTGTCGTATATCTGGCATATGAACCTGGCTGTTTTCTCGGAAAAGGGGGTTATGGCAAAGGTGTCTAGTACGGGTTTGAGTACAAGGTCGCTCTCGCTTATGTCCTTAAACCCTTTAACGCTGCTCCCATCGAGCTTCCCGAAGCCCCTCTGGGCGCTTTTCTCGTCGAACTGCCACGCGCTGACGGTTGCCTGGTGTAGGGTTCCGAAGAGGTCTGTCAGGTGTAGGCTTATCCATCTAACCTGTTTTTCCTTAAGTGTCTCGAGTATCCTGTTTATGTCCACGAAATTTCACCTGGCTGCATGTTTTACGGAACCCCTGGTTTTTATTGAATAAAAAAATAATACTTTCCCTAAAAATATTAGAAAAATATCAATAAAAGACCCCTTTTATGTAATAGTTCTAGTGACTAACAGTGACAAATTTTACATAATGTAAAAAACACATGCTCCCAGAACATAGGAAGAGGGAACAGGATTGGCCACGCGGGAGCTGGAGAGACTGGCGAGGGAGATACTTGGCAGACGCCTGGAAAAGATCATAGATGTGGAGCCCCGGTTTCCCGAGGATGTAGTGGCACCCATTCTAGAAAAGCATGGGATAAACCCCCTGGGCCCCATCGACAGGAGAACACGGGCTTGGAAGGAGGCTGTTAAAGAGGTTAGAAAGCAGGCCTACTATGCACTTCGAAGGTTCCGCCCAGCAGGGGTTGAGGTACCGTTACATGAGAGGAGCAGGGCAGACTTGGAGGGGCTAGCACGTATAATATGCAGTCAACTAGATGCCATTAGAACAGATACTGTCATAGACCTAGGCTCTGGGCTCTTCCCCCTAACCCTTCCCCTGTGGCCCTGTCATCCCAGGTATTATATCGCGGTGGAAAGGGACACACTCGCTGTGGAGAAGCTTAGGAGGTTTTCAGCAGGGCTCTCGGGTGTAGAGCTGGTAATCCTGAGGGAGGACCTAACCTCCCCAAGCCTGGCAGAGCGCATCGGGGGCCTGGGGGCACCGCTGCCGGGGCTCGGCCTGGTTCTACGGGTGCTCAGGGTGCTTGTCAGGACGCGGGGGGTTGACCCCATTGATTGGCTTTCCAAGTTGCCTGTGAGGGGAGTTGTTGTGAGTGAGCCTCGTAGGAGCCTGGTGGGTGGGGATGATATAACCCGGAGGGAGGCTCGATTCCTCAGAACTTTGGGGAAGAGGCTCGTGGAAGCGGGCTTCGCCTCGCACTGGCACGTGGAGATCCTTGGCTCGGATGTCGTTCTCGTGGCCAGAATGGGATAGTTACCATATACCCGGGTTGATGTTCGAGGGGATAGTGTTATATCCGGTTATACCGACTATTACTCTACGCAACAAGGTAGTTCCAAGGGACTCCATAGATGTTAGAAATAATGTGCCTCTACACAAGAGTATCTACCAGGTGTATAGCATAATGCTAGCCATATCGAGATATAAAACGAATGTGGGCACACTTGAAGCTACTAGAATGGGCATCCTGGCAGTTTTGCTGTTAGCCCTAATGGCGTTTCCCCTCTCAGCAACGGCCCAGCAGCTCCAAGAGGACTTGGAGCTCATACTCAATGGCGACGGGACCCTCCTGATAAGGGGCGTAACCAAGATACCGTTGGACAACTTCAATGCCCGCGGTGAGGGGGACCTAT
Organism: Desulfurococcales archaeon; assembly: GCA_027048265.1. Taxonomy (GTDB): domain Archaea; phylum Thermoproteota; class Thermoprotei_A; order Sulfolobales; family Fervidicoccaceae; genus JALTXS01. The sequence continues at coordinate 1,730 of JALTXS010000025.1, read as the reverse complement.
CCATTAAGGCACAGCCCGCCCAGGTTGACGGTTCTGAAGGTTTTGTGCTTGAGGTTAAGGGGTCTGGCGCGTTCGAACTCTTAAAGGAGCTGAATCTGAAGCTGGTAGAAGTTACGGTCAAGGGCCAGGGCAGCATGACCTCTGGAAACTTCGAGGTCAATGTTGAGCTTAGGGAGGTTAATCTGGGCAATAGCACACTGGATGGTACCGTGGTGCTGAAGGCTTCAAGCGAGCCAATGGAGGGCAAGGAGAATGTCTTCAGGACCACGGTTGAGGCGAACGTGGACCTCAGGGTACCTATAGATCCCGAGGTGGCGAACCAGATTAGGGGGATGCTTGGCATGGTTAACGCAGGGCTTGTCAACATGCAGCTTGCCCAAACTGGCATGACCTTCCTACGATTCGAGGAGCTGGACCTCCAAGGACTAAGTGTTACCAGCGAGGGTGTCTCTGGTAGCATTAGGATGGTTATCGTGATGGACTATAACGAGTACGTGACATGGTACAAGGCCACGCTCTATAACGCCGGGGTTAAGCAGGAGGACATTGAGAAGCTTGGAACACGTCTCCAAGAACTCATAGGTACGCTCATAAATGAAAAGGCTGAAGCAAGCTTCGACATAGGCCTCAGAGTAGAGCCCAAGAAGGTAACCTACAACGTGGACATCGAGGCCAGGGCCACCAAGGCCTGGCTTGACGCTTACCTCGAGTATATAGACCTCCTCGGGAAAGCGGGCATGGCCCAGACTGCCCCCGCCTCCATATCACCCGTGGAGGTCCCCCTCGAGGTTAGCTCCCAGACCCTCCCCATAACACCCAACATAACCATAGCCGAGAAACCCATAGACGTGACCATAAGGATAAGCGGAGACGGGGCCAAGGGGTCCATAGTCGTCGAGATAAATCAGGTCTACCTAGCACCCACCAGCAGAACCCCCGGCTACGAGGGAGCACTCACGGTACTGAACGAGCTCCTCAAGGGAGACCCCTCCCAGAAAGGAGAGGTCATAGACAGGGCCGTAATAGCGCTCGACAAGCCCCTAGAGAACGTGAAGCTCAAACCCATGCCCCCACTCGACAAGTACGTTACTCAGTCCCAGCCCGGCAAGCTGGTAATAGAGAAAGCACCCACCAACCAGACCTACCAGGTAACAATAGAGGGCAGCCTGCCCAAGCCCTCCACAGAAACCAGCGAATACCGCGAGGCAGAAAGCCCAACACAGTCACCTCCAAGTACGCAAACTGAAACAGAAACCAAGGAGATGACAACCAAAGAACAAGTAGAAACAACGCAAGAAACTAAACAAGAAACCAAGGAAACAGCAACCCAGACCAAAAAGGAAGAAACAGAGCCAGAAAAAGAAGAATCACCTAAAGAAACACAGGCAACCAAACCAACAGAGCAAGCAGGAGAAAAAGAGCAACAAGAAACAACAAAAGAGCCCGGAGAAGGGGAAGAAAAACCGGCTCCCGAAACCAGTAACGTCTTCGGAAACAATACACTTCTACTAGCAGCAGCACTAATCGCAATAATAGCCATAGCCGCCGTTCTGAAAAGATAAAAATCACAACCTCTATAGTTGAACCGTTTTTCTTAAGATTGATATTTTTCTCTTCAACTTGGATTTACTAAAAAAGTATAGATGCCCTTATACCTTCTCGGTTTTTGCCACGAGCATGTTTTATAATAGACGTGGTTTCCTTAGTACATGCACTTTTATCGTTTCCTA
>JALTXS010000024.1 GCA_027048265.1 Desulfurococcales archaeon | reverse complement strand
TTCAAAGACTCCTCTGCCATCCTCTTTACAAGCCCGTGGGAAAAGAACCTGTCCACAGCATCGTTGAAGGAACTTGTCTTCTCCACCCTAAACATGGTCTGTGATGACATGTGCTTGGGTTCGAAGGACGAGAAGTAAACGGGAACCCCGCTTTTGTGTTCGCTAGCAAGGAATCCATAGCCTTTTAGGGACTCTTCTATTATCTCTACCATGTTTTCACATATGGCGCTGGGTTCCTCCGATTCTGACCTCCATAGTGCTTCTTTGACTACATCGGTTGGGATGCCAAGTTGCTTGACTAGGTTTCTCCGCGAACCTGTCAATAGTGTATGTATGCATTTTTCCTTTGTGGGTTTCTCGGCAAAGTGTGGTGGCAGCTGGTACTCTGACCCAGGTCTTATCACCCTATCTCTCATTTCCCTGTACTCGCTTGCAACTAGTATCTTATTATTTTCGTCTACAACCGAGATAACCCCTCTTGGCAGGAGTTCTACTAGTATCTTTTTTCTGTTTGAAAGGCTTATGGAGACGATCCTATCGAACCCTATCTGCTCCACATCTTTTATGATGGCCCCCCGCACGTGCCTTCTTATAGCCATTGTTAGTCCGTCTGGTGTGTTGGGTGTTGGTATTTTGTATTCTGTGAAGTGTATTCGTGTGGCAGGTTCTATTACAAGGTGCTTGGTCCCGTTTCTGGTGTGTAGCTTGAATATGTAGATGTTCTGGAGGCTCTGGGCTCTGTAAACATTGTTTATTCTAGAGGTTTTTAGTATTCCCTGGTTCTCGCCAAGCCATGCCATTATGTCTACTGACGTCATTGTTTTTTTAACAGGTTGAGGAGAATTCTCATCTGGTGCGCTGTTCATGGTTTCACCACGCCGCGCGGTGATCACGCCCCAGGGAACCATACTGCTGATAAAGGGAATGGTAGGAGTATTCATGGGGCTGGTATCCTTTTTCCTGTACCCTGCCCATCTTGATGGCAATCGCTTATTTCTCCTAAGCCTCGTTATTTATACGATTTCATCTTTTCTTACCCTAGGGTACGCAAGGCAGGTGGGTCCCCCGATAAGCTTGGGTCTTTACACGTTTTTCAAGGGTTTTCTTACTTACTACATATCATTGTATTTAACGTGGCTTCTACTCTACCATTTACTCTAAGTTCTGTTTCTGCATAGAAAAACAGCATCCTTGACCGCATTGCCTTTCTTCTCACATTCTACTCTCCTATCTAGGACTTTGATAACAGGGGCAGCCGCGCTCAATACGCTAATAATAATGTCTCCTCGGGCTGTTGACAGTAAGGCTTCCAGGGCCCTTTCCGCTGCGTGTGAGGGTAGGTTGTTGAACACAGTGACAGAAAAAATGTTGTCGAAAGACTTTCCTCTAAAGGGAAGGAAAGCTAGGTCTCCCCTAACAATATCGATGAGTGTATTATGCGGTTGGGGTAGCTTGGAGATTCTGAGTTGGGCCCTTTCTAGCATACCTTGGCTTATGTCAAAGAGTACGTAGTATGAGGTCCCTCCTACTAGACCTTTTGAATAAAGGTAGTCGTAGAAGGTGCCTGTGCCGCCTCCTGCATCTAGTATTCTCCCCCTGAGCAAACTGATCATATTTACCACTATGTTTGAGATAATGTAGTATTTCTCAGCCTGTTCTTCACCGTATAGCTCATCGTAGCTACTTGATGTCATGTTATATTTTTTCATGACTTGGACTATATCCCTGTACTCATTATCCTGCAGACATCCACCATCCTTATTGGAAGAATTCTGTGAGCTTTCTCTCCTTCCTAGCAAACCCGTGGTACCTCTCCTTCCTAACCTCGTTTAGGTATATTTCCATGAATTTCTGGGGATCGTATAGCACTTTTTCAAGGCCGTATCTCTCCAGGTACTCGGAAGCCTTTGTGGTGAGTGATGGGGCCACTAGTATTCCTCTTACGTTTCCAGCTTCTTTTTCCAGTTGCTTAACGTATCTGTGAAGTTGCTTAGCGGCGTCCATACTGGCTTTCTCGTCCTTCACTTCTATTGCCACGAGTCTACCGAGTCTGTCTCTTGCTATGAAGTCTATGATTCCGACTCGGGTTCTGTATTCCCTTGACAGGATCTCTAGGCCCTCCTCTATTATCTCGGGGTGTCTCTCTAGAATGTCTTTCACCTCGTTTTCCGAGACATACATGGAAAAGTGGGCCCTATCCTCCATTCCTTCGGCAACCACTATGCTGTACACCTTGTTCATCCATATCCAGAGATATTCTCTTGGAGACTCTCTTATAGAGATCATTAAAAGCTTCTTAGCACCATCCCGTTCTTCCACACGGAAGGATATCTTAGACGAGTCCGGCTGCCAGTTCACAGGACTATAGCCCTCGGGCCTATGTATTATAACAGAGTGGTTGGTCTTGACGATTACTATCCTGTCACCCTCTGGAAGAACGCTTCTGGATCGGCCTTGGTACTCTATGCTACAGTTGCAAAAGATAATGAGGAGTTGACGTGAAGGTATTTCCTTGGAAAGCACATCCGCCAGCTTTCCCACGTCGTATCCTAAGTCGCCTGGCGTAATTACCCTGATATTAACCAAGTGGTATCCCCAGTTGATTTCTTACGCGTTGGCACAAACCTGGATTGTTTCCGGGGATAATGTTTTTCTCAAAGCAATATTAGGCAGACGGTTTCTGTTAGTTATTGGGAACAAGTAACTGCTCTGACAACTGGGTGGTCCTTGTGGTACTTATTGTTATTGAGCACCTCGAAGAAAAAGTGGGCCCATGGATATTATACGAGTACAACAATGCTGCGAAAATTATCGGTGTCGAAAACCTCCTAGTCACTAACCTGTGTCAAGATATTACAAGTGCGGCAGAGTCCCTGGGAGAGCCCCTGTTTTTCAAATGGACCTGCAAGTCAGTCTCAGAGCTCTATAGTCCAGATAAGCTAATAGTCTTAGATCCCCTCGCACCCTCTGGGCTGGAACCCGGAGACTCTTCTAATAAATCCGCGGCTGTGATTGGGGGAATCCTAGGAGACCACCCTCCACGTGGGAGGACAAAAACCTTACTGACGTCCAGGCTCAAAGGAGCGCTTGTGAGGAATCTTGGTGACAAGCAACTCACAATAGATGGAGCCTCCATAGTTGCGCATATGGTTCTTAATGCAGGCAGGTCTTTAGAATCTATCAAATTCGTTGACGGCATTAGCTTGAGAAGAAAAATGGGCTTGTTCGAGCACGAGATTGTGCTCCCCTACAGGTACCCAGTATTGGATGATAGCGGGAAGCCCATTGTGTCTGAGAAGCTCTTAAGATACCTTGAGAGGGGCATAGATTACGACGAGCATAAACTAATATAGTAATCCTGCCCCCTTGGCAGAAAAACAAATAACCATAAACGCTTACACCTTAAATTGTCGAGCAAGTCCTACCTTTTGGGTTTTTCGTGCAAGAGGTGTAAGGGAGCCGTGACAAATAGGACAATGACGCCGTTAAAATACCTCCGCGATGCAAGGGGTAACACTGTATTTGTGAAGCTTAAGGATGGTGGAGAGTTTGTCGGTGTCCTCGACTTTTCTGATAATACAATGAATGTTATCCTCAAGGACAGTACAGAGATGAAAGAATACTCAAACGAGCCTAAGGCAAAATACGGTACAATACTGATACGGGGAAGCAACATACTGTTTATAAGCTTGGATTACTCACCGTAAGTAAAGTCAATTGCTTTAAAGTGACCTGTTATTCTCACCTATAAATCATCCCGCTACATATTAGACCAGATTCCGCCGCAACTTTGGCCAGGTTATCGACTCGAGAAGCGTGTTATTAATTACATGATCTCTATCAACACTGTAGTTATCCTAAAGATGGTCGCTTCTCAATGTTTAGTCCGTCAAGGCGATATTTAATTAAGCTAGAAGTGGGGGGGTATTTAAAAACAAGTCCCCCAGAGGTGTCCACAATGGCTAGGAACATAATTGTAGAAGCCGTCAACACACCAACACCTGACAAAATGGCCGTAGAGTTGGTTGAGAGGAAAGGTACTGGTCATCCCGACTACATTGCCGACGCCGCTTCAGAGGAAGCCAGCCTGCAGCTGTCTAGGTACTACATTAAACGCTATGGTAGGATCCTCCATCATAACTTGGATAAAACCCTGCTTGTAGGCGGCCAGTCCAGCCCGGTCTTCGGCGGAGGAGAGCTAACCCAGCCTATATATATTATTGTATCGGGGAGAGCTACAACGGAAGTGTCTACCGAGGAGGGGATTGAGACAATCCCGGTAGGGCCTCTCGTCATAAGGGCTGTAAAACGGTGGATTAAGGAAAATCTGAGATACCTGGACCCAGAGGAGCATGTTGTCGTAGATTACCGTATAGGTAAAGGAAGTGTCGACCTTAGAGGAGTCTTCGATGAGGGTAAGAAGACGCCCTTGGCCAATGACACTAGTTTCGGAGCTGGCTTTTATCCCCTGACCGTGCTGGAAAGACTGGTCTACGATACAGAGAGATATCTAAACAGTGATGAATTTAAAAAACGCTATCCCGAACTAGGCGAGGACATAAAGGTAATGGGTCTAAGAAAGGGGAAAACAATAGAGCTTACGATAGCAGGGGCTTTTATCAGTATATTATTAGATGACGCGGATCATTATCTGAGCGTGAAGAACGAGATAGTGGAGAAAGTGAAGGACAGAGTAGCACGCCTAGCACCCGGCTATGAGATAAAGATATTCATGAATACAGCAGATATACCTGAAAGGGGCATATTCTACCTAACAGTGACTGGAACTAGCGCAGAACACGGGGATGATGGAGCGACTGGTAGAGGTAACCGGGTTAATGGGCTCATAACACCTCTGAGGACAATGAGCCTGGAGGCGGCTGCTGGAAAGAATCCTGTAAACCACGTAGGTAAAATTTACAACGTTGTAGCCAATATGGCTAGTAAGCGGATTTATGAGGAGACGGGGGAGGAGTTCCCTGTCACAGTTCACATACTTAGTCAGATTGGCAAACCCATTGATGAGCCGTTTGTAGCTTCTGTGAAACTAGTTTCTAATGAGAGGGAAGTACCATCGCACGTTATGGAGACTGCACGTGCTGTCATGGATGAGGAGCTCAGTAACATAGTCCGGTACACTGATTACATTCTTGAGAAAAAGGCCAGTTTGTTTTAACATTTGGATAGAAAGGTTTTCTTCTACATGGTATACAACATACCAGTCCAGATAATCACGCCCAGGTGCAAAGGGGTCCAACTACACGTCGTGTATAGGTTGTCCTCACTCTGAATTCACTTTAATGCTACTACTTAGAGTTCTGGAATGCTCCCTTTGTAGTTTTTCTAAGGTCCTTCTCCTGTTTTCCTTGTACTCGAATATTATCCCTAGCAGTTCCTTCTTCTCTCTTTCCTTCAACACTTCAGAAAGCTCCACCCGTCTGCGGTCCACCAGTTGCAGTATATTAGTATCGATGTACAGTATGTTATTCACGAAACCGTGCCGCAGTCCCTCATTTTCTATACTTATTACCGGTACCATGATGTCCTCTAGCAACTTTACTGGACCAGCTTTTTCAACAGGTGTATCTGTTAATATGGCTTTCAACCCATGATCCTTTACGAATTTTATGCTTTCAACAGTGTAGGTACTAAGGTCTTTAACAAAGATAACACCGTGCAGAGGGGTGTCTCTTCTCACACGCCACTGCTCAAGCGTAGAGTATACTGGGACGAGTATAATTTCCCCCCTAGCTATCTTGTCCATGATAGAAGCGAGTTTTCTCACTTCTTCGTTTTTCT
>JALTXS010000023.1 GCA_027048265.1 Desulfurococcales archaeon | reverse complement strand
TATGCTGACTATCTGGTAGTCCACCGCACCCTCGCCCTCTATTTCCGCCTCAACCCAGTAGGCCACGAACTCGCGGCCCTGCTTCTCATAAGTGTAGATGTCTGCGCGTTTGAACTCAGCCCTTATCCCCATCCCGGGCATCGTGGGCTCTCCCATGGGCATGGTTGTGGTGCGTGGCATCTCCGTTTCGGTTGCCCCTGGCATGGGCCCGGGACCGGGTCCCTCTATCACTAGGTTAAAAGGTACCTCCACCTTGGTGCAGTCAACGTCGTTGTAGATGACGAGCTTGGCGTTTATCATGATGCTGGGCATTCCCCCAGCCATTTGGGGCAGGGGCGGGAGGGGTATGCGTGTCGTAACCATCCCCGTGGCGGGGTCTACCCGGACGGGCTCGGAGGAAACCTTAACCTCCTGGCCCATGAGGCTCGCCTCAAGCGCTACCCTCACGCTCGCGTCGCCCCCGAGGCCCAGCGCGGTGGTGTTCACTGTTACTAGCATTGCCTGGTACATGGCCGTGGGGTCGAGGTAGAGGCCGCCCATCTCAATGCTCTCCCAGTTAGCGCCCTCATCTGCTCTGCCCACCGCAGACTCTGCCAGGACCACGCCGGATATGGGGGGGCTTGTGGGGCTCAGCTCCGTGTATTCCTTGCACACTGGTGCCACTGTGGTTTCAACGGGTATTGTGTAGGTTGGCTCCTCTCCTCCCGCATAGGGGGGAGACTTTACCGCCTCGGCGTTGTCCAGCTTGTCGTCAACGGTTGTCAACCCGCCCTTTGTCTTGGCGAAGGTTATAGACACATCCCCCACGTAGACGGCCTGCACCTCTCCGAGGTCTGAGGGAATAAGGTTCTTGGGTATGGATATTATCGCCCTGTTGCCGCCCCAGCTGACCAGCCCGTTGCCCAGTGCATTGACCATGTTACCACTGGCCTCGTCCAGCACGTAGCCCTCCCTATAGACTAGGACCCTGGATGCCTCCATAGGGGTATCATAGTATAGGTCCACCTCAATGACATAGGCTATGAGGCCTGCCTGGTACTGGGGGTCGAAGAACCGGGGGTCCAGGTCGCCCTTGGTCTCCAGGACCACCGTGTAGTGGGTATCGTTCTCATAGAGGGCGAACCGTGTTAGGTCCACGCTGTCGAGCGAGGCCAGGTACTCGGGCTCGGGATACGCTCCGCCCACGAAAACATCGCCCTCAGGGTCAGCGTACTCCCACAGCAGGGTCCCAGCATCGCCTGGTATGGGAGGCGGGGTCTGGTGCCCGGGGGGCAGAGTGGGGCTCGTGGCCGTTGTGGTTGTGGTCTCAGTTGGGCTCGGGCTCTGGGTCTCTGTCGGGGCTGCCACGCCTGTTACCCTACCCGCCACCTCGGCAGGGAGCTCTAGGACAGCGCCAGACTCGGGAGCTCCCTGGGGGGACTCCACGGTCTCGGTGCCCATGGCTTCCAGGTAGTTCACCGCTAGTAACGTGTACTCGGGGCTCAGGACATTGGGGTCATTGATACCGTGGAGTCTCCACTCCTCACTACCCAGGGGGCCTAGCTGGTCCTTGGGGATTAGTATCCACAGAGCGTCACCGGAGAACACCAGGGCATCAGGTACCGTGGTTACCTGGCTGTACTCGTCCATCGCCTGGAGGAATGCTGTACCGGCCGCGTAGCCGGGGAGCCCCACCATGACCTGTAGCTCTGCCCGGGGGTCATCGTCGGTGTTTATCAGGAGCACGAGGCTCCACGCGAACGTCGTCGCTAGGCTGTTCTGGAGGTAGTCGGGGGGCTCGGCGAACCTGACGTAAATCACCTTGTGGCTGCCCGCGTCACCCACGCCCACCTCCACCACGTCCAGCTGCCCCATTGATACCCCGCTGGGGAGGGCCATGACCATGGGGTCCCCGCTGGGGTCGGTGACCTTGTCCTCCAGCACAGCCTGCTGTGCGAGCACCGGGTGGGCTAGTGGGAGCAGGGTTAGGGCTGTTAAGAGGAGTGTCATTAGGGCTAGGCTTCTGCGCTGGCTTGTAGGGCTTCCTATATATCCGCTTTGTTTATGGGGGGTTCTTGCGCGTACTTCAACATGGGATTCCATTAAGGTTCACCATTCCTACTGGTCTCGGGGTTAAAAACGGGGAGACACCGGGGTCTCCATGGGCCCCACGAAGCCTTACTCATCCACCCTCTGGGGCCACGTGGGCCTCGTGTGTGGATGAGAAGTCCCGTGGGGTTGGAAAAGGGATATGAATGATTTCCTTATATAATATTAACCTATAAAACAACCCGGTGACCCGCTGGTACAGATTTATACCCGCCGGGTTCCAAATACTAGAACACCAGGGAGACACCCATGCTGATGAAGATGACAGTTGTTCCCGCCGATAGGGCAGTCAGCCCCATTGTGGCCACCATCCTCCTCATACTCATAGCCATAGGTGCCGCGGTGCTCCTCTACAACGTCCTCATGACACAGCAACAGCAGGCCGAGAGAGCCGCAGGCCACGGGCTGGGGCTCCCCGACGTGAGGATAGAGGCCGTGACCGTCACAAACTACAGTATTATAGCCCACATAAGGATAGAAAACGCGCCCGCCACCTTTCAAGACGCCTACCTCTACAACATAAACAACACCCTCACCGCCAAGCTTAGGACCCTCTACCCCCAGAGAGCCCTGCCGGGCACAGTGGTGAGCATCGAGTACTACTTGGACCACCAGGCCCTCCCCGGTCACTACCGCCTGGTGGCCGCAACGGTTGAGGGCGTTAGTGCGGAGAAGTATTTCGAGACCCCCATCAACATCTCCAACACGGTTTTCCTGGAGAACATAACTCACCTTAACAACAATCTGGCGAACAGCGTTAACACGACCGACGAGATGGGTACCTACTACGCCTACTTCGACACGTCGACCAACAGCGTCTACTTCAGAGTAGACCCCAGCCCCCCCGGAATAACGTACCTCAGAGTCGCACTATACAATGATAGTAACAGGAACCTGGTCAGCGTGGGCTCCAATCCTAACGTGTTCACCTACTCTCCCCCAACCACGGGACCTCTCACGGGGTTCTGGACCCCCGTCCAACAGGCTTGGGAGCCCTTCACCGTGGTTATAAGTGTCAGCTGTAGCAAATGCTAGGCCTCCAGGGAACCTCTTTTAACCTACAGGCATCCTGAGACATAGAATGGGAAGGTGATGCTACTTGTCTCAGAATAATGGAGGTATTGAAAAAATTTACAAAGAGTGGCCCTCTCTGGCGAGGGAGGCTTTGAAGCTTGTTGTCACCCATGAGCTGGAGTCAACTGCTCTGGCCAGGGTCGTGGTTGCAGGCATGGGGGGCTCGGGGATTGTGGGGGATTTCGTACAGTGGCTCGCCCGTGTTCATGGGTCTAGCATTCCTTATGATACGGTTAAGGACCTGGGCCCCTTCCCCCCGGGGTGGCTTAACGCTAGCCTGGTTTTCCTGGTGAGCTACTCTGGCAACACTGTGGAGACGCTCCGCTTCGCCCAATACGTGTTGGAGGAGGCCGGGGGCGACCCCATATCTTCCCCCACGATGGTCGTCGCCGTGACAAGCGGGGGGAGGCTGGCGGAGCTGGCGGAGAGCCAGGGCCTCCCCCTAATCAGGGTCAGGGGAGGCCTCCTTCCCCGGGCGAGCCTGCCCCTCATGCTCCTCCCCATACTGAGGACGTTGGTTGATGCGGAGGCTCTGGGGGGCATGGGAATGGAGGAGGTTCGGGCAGGGGTCCAGGCCCTGGAGAGCCTTGGCCCGGGGCAGGTGGAGAGAGCGGGGGAGCTTTCCTCCCGGCTTGGGGGCTGGCTGGAGAGGGGCCTTACGCCCCTGGTGGCGGGGTGTGGGGCCTCCTGGCCCCTCGCGTTGAGAATAAGGTATGAGCTGGCGGAGAACAGCAAGGTTCTAGCGCTTGGAGAGATGGTGCCGGAGGCGGGGCACAACATGGTGGAGCCCCTGGCACGGTGGAGGTGGGGTCTGGGGGCTATACTCGTGGACCCGGGGTACGAGCCCTGCAGTGGGGCTTTGGAGTCTTTTGCGGGGGTGCTTGAGGAGGCGGGGGTTCTTGGGGACAGGATTGTGTGGAGGAGGGAGAACCTGGGCTTCCTGGGATGGTATCTGGTCTCGGGGATGGCCTGGGGCCTGGCGTCGTCGTTGCTGGGGAGGGAGCTTGGGTACAGTGCTTCTGAGACGCCTTGGTTGAGGAGGTTCAGGGGTCTCCTGGGGAGCCGCGTCTAGGCTTGTTTAATTTTTGCTCATTGTTTGATTGGGTTGGCCTGCGTTTTTGGGCGTTACACTTAATAAACATGTAAATCTTATACTGGTTGTAATAGAATAGCAGTTTCCCCTCAAGAAGCTTCATCGGGGAAGCCCCGATGAGGCCCCAGGCAACCAACGGCGGGAGGGTGAGGTACATTCCCGGGCCAGTCTACTACATGCCAAGGGAGGGCTACGAGGGCCTAGTGCTCGAGGCCAGCCTGGGGGCCGAGGAGGAGACGGGGAGGCTGATAAGGGAGATAGTGGGCCTGGTGGACCAGCTGGGATACAACGTGCACAAGCTCGTGGTCAGCGACCGGCAGGAGGGGCAGATGCTCTTCTTCCTAGTCGTGAGGAGGAGGAGCGGGGGCAGGGACCTGGAGACCCTCATGACCATGCTCTCACGCCTCCCCCAGATAAGGAGCGTCAGGCCCGGGCAGAGGCACGAGGCCGTGCTCTACAGCGAGGACCTCTTCCCCCCAATGTTCCTCGGCGACCGGAGCGTCATGATGGGCACCGTGAGCCTCGAGGGCCTCGTGGTCAAGTCAAGGGACATAATGGGCAAGGACATTGCCAGCCTCTTCCTCAACCGCCTCGGCACCTTCATGGGCAAACGCATGTACGAGGGCTACCGGGGCCTCGCCGGAGACTGGTCGAGACAGGAGACCATAAGAAGCTTCCTCCGCATGATACTAAGCATAACCGGGTGGGCCCTCCTCGAGGACTACAAGGTCGACCGAAACGGGGTCACCATAGTCCTCAGGGACCTCTGGGAAACCCAGCTCCTCCAAGAAAACGGGATAAGTGAAAACCCCCACATAACCCTAGGCATGATAGCCAGCCTCTTCGAAGAAATAACAAACACCCCCGTAGACGTTACCGTAAAAACCATAAGGCAGAAGGAAGGAACCCTCACCGTCTTCCAAATAAAACTCCCACACCGACCCCCCAGCAGAACAGGCGTCAGAACCTAGACCCCCGAGTCCAGGGAGATAAGATTATAATCGCAGACGGGGAAACAGAAACATGCCCCCAAGCGCGGGGGTGCCCGAGCATGGCCAAAGGGGCGGGACTCAGGCTCCCGTGGCGAAGGCCTGCGTGGGTTCAAATCCCACCCCCCGCACCACCAATAGTACTACCTACACCAGTTGAATATTGAATCATGTTTTTGAAGATAGGTTTATGTATGAAGCACACTGTATAAAAATCTTCCCAAGGCAATAAATTACCTAATCCGTCAGCTGCAATGTAGTGATCAAAAGGAGATGCCTTCGCATTAGTCAACAATAACTCTACCAGACAACGAGAGAATGGACATCCACGAGGAGATCAATGTGTTGGAAAAGGAGCACGATACAGAACAGCAGGGTACGAACATTGGTAGTGTTCAGGGAGCCTTCGCCCGCATAAACTCCCTAATAATAGAAAACTTCAAGAGTATTAAAAACCTCAAAATAGAACTAAGCAAAGGTCCCAATGTTCTCGTCGGTGCGAATGCTTCTGGGAAAACCAACATCCTCGAAGCTATAGATTTTCTCAGGCATGCCCTCACGGA
>JALTXS010000022.1 GCA_027048265.1 Desulfurococcales archaeon | reverse complement strand
TAGCAGCCAAGAACGGGCCCCTCCTAGTAGAGGTCGATGGTAAGGTAAGGACGGCCCTATGCAGGTGCGGAGCCTCTCAGAAAAAGCCTCTCTGCGACGGAACCCATCGCAAGATAGGCTTCCAAGCTGATGAGGCAGTGGCCTTCGAATCGGACTAGGGGAAATGGGAAATCAGTCCTACACGATTTTTATGCAGAGCGTGTTTTTAGAAAAACAAATGGCTCCTCGTTGGAATACTACTGTTACTAGTGTTATCTAGTTTTTACAGTAGGCAACAGGGCATCTTATAGACGTTCCTATAAAAGGCTAGGGCAGCATACTTGAGCGCCTCCGACACCGTAGGGAAAACATGTATAGTATCAATAATATCATCTATGGTCATCCCCGCCCTTATCGCCAGGGCTGCCTCGTGTATGGCCTCGGACGCGTTAGGGGCAAGCATGTGCACGCCCACAACCCTCTTATCCCGGGGGTCCACGACCATCTTGACAAACCCGTAGTCCCGGCCCAATATCCGGGCCTTGGGAACGGTGGAGAGGTCCACGACTCTGCACGAGCAGGCCTTTATCCTCCGTGCTAGCTCGGCCTCAGTTAGGCCCACTGTGGCGTACTCGGGGTCGGTGAACACAGCCCGGGGAACCACAGTATAGTCCATGGAGAGGTCCCCGCCCAGCGCGTTCACTGCCGCAACATATCCCTCACGCGCGGCAACGGGTTCTAGCATGGGCTCACCAATACAGTCCCCCGCGGCATATATGTTGGGGGCAGCCCTCAGCCTTGAGTCAACTTCTATGAAACCCTCTTTGCTAACCCTGACACCAACCCTCTCCAGGCCCATATCCTGTAGCTTGGGCCTCCTCCCAGTTGCAAGGTACACGTACTTGGCCTCCCTCACCATAGGCTCGCCCCCACGCGTAAACCTTATCGAAACATACCCGTTGGAGCCCCTATCGAACCGCGCTAGGGACACTCCAGTCAGCACCTCAACGCCATCGTCCTCAAGCACCTTCGCCATGTACTTGCCCGCCTCAGGCTCCTCGCTGGGCAGGAGACGAGGGCTGCGCTGGAGTAGGGTGACCCGTACACCAGCCCTGGCGAGAATCTGTGCAACCTCAACGCCCTGTGCCCTACCCCCAATGACAACGACGCTCTCCAGTTCCCTAACCTTGCTCCCGAACAGCAGCTCGTTGTCTAGGAGCCTTTCCCTGACCATATCAACACCATCCACGGGAGGGGCCACTGTCCTGCCCCCCACTGCTATTATCGCCTTATCAAACCACAGGGTGGTGTCATCAACCCTTATGCTGTGGGGGCCAGTGAAACGGGCGTTCCCCCTATAGAGGTCAACGTCTAGGGATTCCAGCAATTGCTCATACTTCTCAGCCCTGAGTCCCGCGGAGAACTCCACAGCTTTTTCCATGATATCCGCCCACTCAACGCTCTTTCCAATCCTCTTGTAAAGCGCCAGTGTTGTTAGAAGGTACTTGGAGGGAACGCATCCATAGTTCACACAGGTGCCCCCCAGCGGCCCATTGGTGACCAGGGCCACACGAACACCCTGCTCGGCGGCATAGGTCACCGCGGAGAACCCGGCCGCTCCGCCACCAATAACAATGAGGTCATACGAAGCCTTCATGTAATCACCACCTCTGCGTTTCAAGTCTGGTGAGAAATTGGTTGTTCTTGTTGGAGAAGAGTTGCTTCTGTTGTTCACTTTATTTATGTTGAAGTGGAACGGCGATACGTGTTCGGTACTTACAGCGCTTATAAAGGCCAGTAAAGCAGAACCTGATTTTGATGACTTCGGGCTACTGCTGGCCGGTTCCCCCTGCTTTAATCAACGGCTCCTTTCCCAAGGCTCTCTTGAAACACTCAAGCTCAACGTCCCCCAGGACCTCACTCAGAGTCTCCACCAAGGCACTAATGCCCCTGGTGAGGTGATCATCTCTCCGGGGGTGGTCTGCGAGATAAAAGTAAAGGGCAATACGCCTCCCCGCATCTTCGATACACTCCTTGGCAGCCCTCTTCACAAAGGATAGTAACCTGTGCATCTCTCGCAACTCTACCAAAGTTTCAGCAAAATCGCTTAGCCTATCAAGTAGCCTCCGAGCCGCTATCCCCGACTCCCCATAACTGGTCACGGCAATTCCTATTCCTCCTCCCCAAACCCTCCTATGGAAAGGCACTATCATGTTACCGTGGCTCGCTTCCACCGCGTTGTTAACCAGTTTGCCCCGACGCGTGGCTTCTCTGGAAATTTTCTCGGCCAAGCGCCTGTCGCTCAACGCTATGACAATAACGTCATGGGAATCAACTATTTCACTCACTACCCCATCATCGGCCAAATCAGTCTCATAAAACACAATCCCCTCGCTAAGAACTTCCTCCTTAGAGGCACCTGAGAGCGTTAGGGCATAGATCGAAACTTCGGCCCCCGCCCTGGCGAAGTACCGTGCCTTCCTTACCCCAACGCTTCCACCGCCCAGCACAGCGACGCTGAATCCCTCGAGCCTCAGGTAGAAAGGCATGAACTCACCGCTCGACATGCTTCCACCATTTTATGGGGAAGGAGATAGTGTTACTGCTAGTAGGCGGCGGCACCAATCGCCCTCAGCACGTCCTCCTCTGACACACTCCATTTCCTAGCGATCTCCTGGGGGTCTATGGGGCAGAGGGGGTCGTCTCCCCAGAAGTCCCCCGTTACCGAGAGTGCCCTGTTACGGCTCCCCCCTCCGCAGGCGGCCTTGAAGGGGCATTTGGAGCACTTGGGCCCCCTTAGCCTCTGGTGGGTTTCTAGGAAGGGGCGTAGGAGCCTGTTCTCGGGGCTGAGTATGTCGCGGAGCCTCTGGGTCTTCACGTCACCTATTATGTGTTTCTCGAGGAACTGGCAGGGCCTCACCGTTCCGTCGGGGTAGATGCTTACAGTCTTGCGGCCACAGTCCCCCTGGGCGCCCACCATCTGGAGGTATTGGAGGAAGTCCTCCCTTGTCTTGGATAGGATGTGGCCTGCTAGTATCCCGGCGAAGTTGCCCCGTACCACCAGTATCTCGGGGTCGCCGTCGTACTTGTTGGAGAGCCTGATTATCTCCTCTATGAACCCACTCATCTGCCCGGGGGTGGGGAGCTCCCCCTTCATCCCCTGAGCCCTACCAGTGGAGTCAAGGAGGTAGAAGCTTATCCTCCTAACCCCCATCTCCCTCGCCATGTCCACTATCCGGGGGGCCTCATCTATGCTTGTACGGGTGAGGGTCATCCTAATCCCCGTGTCGAGGCCCTCTTCAACCGAGTTCCTTATGCCCCTCATGGTCGCCCTGTAGGCCCCCCTCACCCCCCGGAACGCGTCGTGCTCCTCTTCCCTTATGCTGTCAAGGCTGATGCCAACGTAGCTGACCTTGAGCTCCCTCAGACGCTGGGCGGTCTCCCTTGTTATCAGCGTGCCGTTGGTGCTCAGGCTCCACTTGGGGCCGTTCCTGGCGAGGTCCTCGGCCAGAGGCCAGAACTTGGGGGAGGCGAGGGGCTCTCCCCCCGAGACTACTATGAGGGGTATTCCTATCTCCCTCATCTCGCCCGCGAGCCTCAGGAGGTCCCTGGCTCCCAGTTCTCGGGGGTCTTCTGTGGGCCGGGCGTTTATGTAGCAGTGGATGCAGTCCAGGTTGCACCTGTAGGTTATGTTCCAGAAGACGATGGGGCGGAAGACACTGGAGAAGCGCGAGGGCCTCCCCTTGCCATAGTGTTTCTTTATCTTGGTTGAGACCGTTCCCCGGCCCACTGCCATGACGCTAACGGGTATCACAGGCCCTCACCTTATTACACCTGGTTTCAGGTCCCTGAGACTGTATATTATCATGTAGTTGTCCACCCCCACCCTTGCCAGGGACTCTCCTATCCTCTCCTCCAGCACCCTCCGGCTGGTGGCGTGGGTCATGAAGTAGCAGTTGTGCCTCCACTTCCCCGGGGGATAGGGCTCGCGGAAGACCACATGCGTGGCCTCGGGAACCTCTTTTACAATGTTCCTGCAGGCCTCCTCGAGCCCGTCGCCCGCCACAACCGTCATCGCGTTCTCGGTGAACCCTATCCTGTGGCCATCTAGCGCGGCACCGGGGTCCCCGAGTATCCCTTCCCGGAGCATCCTCTCAGCCTTCTCAAGGACCTCGTCCTCCGAGAGCCTATGCTTCTCACCGATAACGCGGTAGGGCCTCTCCACAAGAGGCAGGACCCTCAGGTCCTTCGCGAGCTGCAGGGTGGCGCCCAGCTCCTCGGGCGCGGGTGGGCTAGGGTTTATCATTGACCATCTCCCCGCCCTAGATATCCCCGTATAGAGGTCGTACTTAACGCTCAGCTTGAGAGTCCGCTTTGAGAAGAGTATCACAAGATCCCCCGCTCCAGCTTCGCTGGCAATCCCCTCGGCCTTCTCTATCAGCTTCTCGCGGCTCTCAGCCTTCATAACAGCCCAGATGTTGTAACGTGGATGACTCCTCTCAAAGTTGTGCGTCACAAGCGGGTCCCTGTTAAGCAACTCAACCACACGGTTGAAGCTCTGCCCAAGGGCACGATAGGCCACAAGGGCCCCCACCAGCCTCGCGGCCCTGAAGTTGAAGTAAAAACCAATCCTCTTGAGCTTCCCCTCCTTGACCAGCTCCCTCAGCCTGGACAGGAGCAGGCCCCTGTCCACGCCCAGGGCATGGGCAGTATCCCCCACGGGGTCGGGGGTTAGGGGGAACTCGTACTGAAGGTGCATGAGGGCCCTCTTTTCAAGCTCCCCTAGGCCCGTGACCTCTCCCATGCATGGCTCCCCTCCGACGCATCTCTTCAACAAGGCCCCAGAACTCCCGGGGCCCCATACCCGCCCTCTCTAGGAGGGCGTCTAGGAAACCAGGCTCATAGGGACAGGCGGGGTCCTCGCCCAGGGCGTCCCCAGTATAAGCGTAGGCCCGGGCCCGGCTCCCACCACATATCTCCCTGAACTCACAGGAGCCGCACCTGCCCCGGAACTCCGCATTCCTTATCCTCTTAAGCAGGGGATGTTCACGGTAGATTGCTACAAGGCCCTCCCTCCTGACGCTCCCCAGCGCGAGGGGCAGGAAGCCGCTTGGCGATACAAGCCCATCATGCGAGACGAATATGATGCCATTACCATCCCGTGTCCCCGTGGTCTGTGCCCTAGGCTCACCCCTCGGAGGACCCATGAGGTCCACCAGTTCCCGGTACAGCCTCCTGTACAGGGGCCCCGTCTCAAGATACTCGTCGGGGTCAAGTCCCTTCTTCTCAAGGGCCCTCCTAAGGAGGGAGACCCTCCTGAACATGGGGCCCTCCACCGTCCTTATCGTGATGCCATACTTGGAGGCCTGGTAAAGGAAGTGGCTCACATCCTCCCACTCTGCGGGCGATAGGTCCATTTGCCTCCAGGCCCTCCCCACGGGGATGAGGTAAAAGGGCTCCCAGGTACCCACGCCGAGGTCGTCTAGGAGCTTCACCATGTGAGGCAGACCATCGACCGTGTCCTTCATGATAACCGTGTTAACCTGGACGTGTATGCCATAAGAGAGGAATTCTCGTATGGCCTCAATGGTCCTTCTCCACGTCCCCTTTACGCCCCTTATTCGGTCGTGGACCTCCTCGTAGGGGCTGTCCAGGCTCAGGGAGACGCCCGCGACCCCGGCTTCGACTATGCGCTTAATGGTCTCCTTAGTGAGCAGGGGCGTGACACTGGGGGCGAGGGCAACTCGAAGGCCCTTCTCAACAGCTCTCTCTATAATCCTCCAGACCCCCTGTTTTAGGAGGGGGTCTCCCCCTGTTATCACCAATATGGGTTTGGGGTCCCCGAAGCCAGCCACCTGTTCCACCAGGTCCAGAGACTCCTTGAGGCCAAGTTCCCCGGGGAGAGGCTTCTCTATAGCCTCTGCCCGACAGTGCTTGCAAGCCAGGCCGCAGGCCTTCGTGGTCTCCCAGAAGACAAGCAGGGGCCTCGAAGA
>JALTXS010000021.1 GCA_027048265.1 Desulfurococcales archaeon | reverse complement strand
TGACCCTGGGCCGGGTACGCTTTCCGTTGAACTCAACCCTCTCCTCATCCAGGGCAGCCTGCATGTTGTGGGAGAGGATGCTCTTTTCCCGCTCCACTGCGCCCTTGTCGCCGGTCTCGAGCAGGCTCCAGTAATAGCCCTGGGGGTCAAGGTATTTGAAGACCAGTACCTGCAAAACCTCCTGACCGGGTGCCACCCTGAAGTAGCCGCTTGCGTGTATGGGTGTGAGCTGAACCTCCTCATCCACTAACATGGCTCACCTGGAATCGCGTTCCTGGGAGCATGCATGCCACGGTGGCTGGATGGTCATATACTTATTGCCTTCCCCACATATTATAACATATAAGACGCAACGGACACCACTTGAGGGGTGGTGATTATGGCCCAGAGGCTGAGCACAGGACTGGTCATAGCAGGCGCCTACGCGGACAAGGTTAGGAGAACCCTCTTCGCACAGGCCAAGGGACTGGGCGTTGACGCGAGGGAGGTTGTCAGGGCTGCGGCGGAGCTCAACCGTGTACTCTTCAAGATACTAGTTGAGAGCCTTAAGCTGGATAAGGGCGACGTGGTGAGGGTGAGGATAGAGTACGATGTCAGAGGGGGGAAGATAGTATGGGACTACGGGAGCCTCCAAGTCGAGGCCTTCAGACGAGTGCCTGACGAGGAGGTACAGAAGAAGGTTGAGGAGACGGTGGAGAACCTCAGCGAGGTTCTCTCCGCCCCCGTGAGCGAGGCTGAGAGGGAGGTTGTGGGCGAGCAGGCAGAGGAGGTTAGGAGGGGTGAGGCGGAGAGGCACGTTGAGGAGCTGGAGATAGGCGAGGCATCCTTCCTGGGGGAGAACAAGGCGGGGGAGAAGATAATAGTTCTAAAGAATCCCCAGGGCAGGACAATAGGAGTAGCGGCCCTGGTTAGCGTTGAGGGAAGGGCTCATGTTGATGCCATTGTCGTGGAGAGCAGGGCAGGGGAGGCAAAGAGGATTTTGGCGGAGTTCGAGGGAGATTTCGAGAGCCTTGAGGACGTGTCGAGGCTTAAGGAGGTCCTGAAGAGGGGGAAGGTGTCTGTCATTGACAAGGAGGAGGCTCGGAGGATTGTGACTGAGAAGTTGGAGGGTCTCTTCTAACAACGCTGCTTCCATTAAGTATTGTTGTTTTTTCAAAAATCTTTTAAGATGTATGTATTTCCAGCATGATTTTTATAATGATATTTGTATTTTCTTTGGTTTTGTTTTTTAACATTGTGTTTGTTTTATGGTAGGATTTATATTAGACCAAATTTAGAATAATTTATATGAAACAATATAAACAAACCCCGCTATAAGCGGGGCGCATACCCATGGAGACCATAAAAGAGGCCCATGTGGACATACTGGGCAACGTGCCCTGGAAGTACGAGCCCATAACCCCCCAGGACGCTGAACGGATGTGGAGCGAGGCACCCCAGGTAAGGCTCCTTCTCGTGGAGAGCCTCACTCTGGAGGAGGCTCGGAGGAAGCTCTACAACTACCTCACCGACCTCGAGTACCGTGTTAGGGAGGAGGAGATAAAACTTAAGCCTCTTGACCACTGGCTCGCTCTCCAGGCTATTCATGTCTTCAAGAACATTATTTCTAAGAGGAATGAGAAGATCGCCACCTTCAGCAGTCTTGAGCACCTCTGGCTGCTCGCGAGGGACGAGCGGGAGGCCTACGAGAAGATAGGTATGGGGTTCCTGGAGGAGTTCCGCCATCTTTTCAAGGCAATACATGGAAAAGCTAACTTCCACCAAGGGTGGCTTGGTGACAAGCTGGGAGGCGAGGTAGCGACAACAGAGTTCCTTAAGCTACACGGGCGGAAGGCCGCCTTGCTGCGCTCCAGCTACCTTGACCGTGTGGGCCAGGTTGTGAGAAGCTTTCTCAGCAGGTACACCTTCGGCCTCGACCCCAGGGTCATAGAGGAGAGGAAGAAGAACAGGCAGAAAATACTCGACTACTTTGGGGCCAGCCTGGACGACTGGTGGGACTGGCACTGGCACTTCAGGCATATCTTCAAGAAGGAGAGCCATGTGGACGACCTTAAGAAGCTGGTGCCCCTCACGGATGAGGATGTGGAGAACATTCTCAACGCCCTTAGGCACGGTGTCCCCTTCGGGATAACACCCTACTACCTGCACCTCTTCGACTTCACCCGCGCCGACAGGAAGAGGGATCCCCAGGTAAGGAGCCAGGTCATTCCCCCCAAGTGGTATGTTGAGACCATGATAAGGCACCGTGCGAACAGGTTCTACGTGTTCGACTTCATGAGGGAGGGCGACACCAGCCCCCACGATCTGGTGACGCGGAGGTACCCAATGGTAGCTATCCTCAAGGCCGCTGACACCTGTCCCCAGATATGCGTCTACTGTCAGCGGAACTGGGAAATAGAGAGCGCCATGTTCCCTGAGGGCATCATCCCCCAGAAGAGGATAGACAAGGCGATAGACTGGTTCGCTGAGCACCCCGAGATAATGGATGTGCTCATAACCGGGGGCGATCCCATGATTCTGGGAGATCAGAGGCTGGAGCACATTATGAAGAGGCTTTCGGAGCTGGACCACATAAGGCTCATACGAATAGGTACCCGCATCCTGGTAACGGTGCCCATGAGGATAACCGACGAGCTGGCCGAGATGCTGGGCAGCTACATTGAGCCGGGTAAGAGGAACGTGAGCATAAGCACCCACGTGGAGAGCGCAGAGGAGGTCACGCCCGAGATGGCCGAGGCTGTTGCGAAGCTCAGGAGGAACAAAATATACGTCTATAACCAGCAGGTCTACAGCTTCGAGACCAGCAGGAGGTTCCAGTACGTGCTCACCCGAATAGCCCTCAAAATGGTGGGCATAGACCCCTACTACAACTTCTACCCCAAGGGCAAATTCGAGCAGAAGGACTACCTCGTCCCAATAGCCCGAATCATGCAGGAGCGCAAGGAGGAAGCACGCCTCCTGCCCGGGACCTTCCGCACCGACGAGCCAGTGTTCAACGTCCCCGCCCTAGGCAAGAACCACATAAGGGCCTGGCAAGACCGCGAACTCATAGCAATAATGCCCCGTTACGGGAACAGGGTCTACCTCTGGCACCCCTGGGAGAAGGGCATAGCCCCCGTTGATCCCTGGCCCTACGTTGACGTGCCCATCTACGACTACCTCAAGAGACTAGAGGAGAGAGGGGAAGACCCCCGCGAGTACGAGACCATATGGTACTATTACTGATGAGAAGCCCTCGGTTTTTCACCCGGGGGAACCCTACTTCTAAACATGTCTAGTGCAATCCTTACCGCGAACCACAGGAGAATAAGCGCTAGCACGCCCAGGAGGCCCCCATAGAACCTCGGGCCCAGGAGTCCCGCCGCCCCACCCCCAGCAGCGAGGAGGGCCAGCCAGGCATAGTCCATCCAAACGTGACTCACGTACATGACGCCCAGACCCTTGGCCCCATTCTCTGCGGCCCCCCTAATCAGTGGGTAACCCACTGTTAGCCACCAAAGTAAGAAGTAGACGTTCAGCCCAGTAAGCATCATTCCCGCAACGAGGGCGTCTAGTGCACCCAGGGAGCGCGGCTCCACCGCTCCCCCCATCGATGCTTCGCCCTTTAGAAGCGTGAGAGAGTCCCGGGCGAGCAGGTAGGAGAAATAGAGGAGGAAGACCACTACACCCGTGTTGAACAGGACCTTGTACCTCTCCAGGAAAATCCGGGCACGCTCCATGGTCTTAACGAGGAGGAGCACGTAGGGAAGCTCGACAATAGTATGGCCCAACGCTATGAGCAGCCCACCAAGAGGGCCCAGGGAGAGGCCCGACACCACAGCTATTGCTGATAGAGGGCCGGGGCTGAGGGCCCCGCTTGGGGTTATCATGAGAGTGTCTAGAACGAGTCTTTTGAGCGAGCCAACACTATGCCCGTGCCCATGGACATCCATACTACTCACCCCCACTCACGCTCTCCTCTCCTCCCTTAGATGCCCTTGAGAGCATAAGCCTAGCGCGCTCCTCCAAGGCCTCCTCGTCCTCACAATCTCCCAGGCCCGTGAGGGACACTAGCTCCTCCTCGCTGAGGGCCTCCCGGGCTCCGGGAAACTCTGACTCCAGCTCCCTTATAACGCTCCCCGCCTTCTCCAAGCAGGAGCGAGCCCTCCTCACCGCGTCCTCCAGACGCCCCGCAAGCCTAAGGAGGGCAGCCACGTCTATCCCCTTAATGGTGAAGAGGAACACGACCGTGCCAGGGAGGAGCTCGTCCTGCTCAACCACCCGAGTCGAGAGGGTTATTCCGCCCTTCGCCCTAACCATGCCTGCCAGCCTCTTAGCCAAGACCATGAGCATCATTATGTCATCAAGGTCCTCGCCCTCGTCGTCAGCCTCAACGGCAATTACAAGATCCCTGACCAAGAGACCAGGGTCGGCAACCAGATAAAGGCGATTCCTCCTCGTCCCGGCAACGAGAGAGAAGCTACTAGACCACTCCCTCGCCTTGTCAAGCACGGTAGAGGAGACCAGCCCGGGGAACTCATGAGTGTCGAAGGAGAGCCATACACAGTCATCACAATAGCGTAGCTCGTACTCGAAGAACTCCAGCGAGCCAAACCCCTGTTCCACCATTAGCTCTCCCCCGTGGGGTCAGTATTCAATGCCTTAGGGTGATGAAGCTTTTAAACATACCTTGACAGAGCATCATAGCCCCCGGCAGTGGGGCTGAGTAACCTACAGGCACAAATGTCAGCAACGGAGGTACGATGCCATAGGTTTTCTTGTTGCAATCTCCAAACCTGTACGCGCCTCGTTATTCCCTCCCCATTTTAGTATCGGAGCAAATTTCGGGGGGCTTCTAGGCCATGGTAGTAAAATACCCGACCTTTCAGTGTGTCTTGGCCTAGAAAATGTTGTCTAGGTAATTTTTACCCGTAACACGAGGAATACGAGGCTACGCTACCTAACACTGCCCTACAGCTCGTAAGTTGTCACTAGTTTGAACTATTTCTTAATATTCTAAAATATTCAGGAAACTCTCTGACAAACCTAGACAAACCTAGACAGACCACACGGACGTGCATGCGAGTCTTCATCCGCGTTTATCCTCCACCCCCGTAAATGTAGAAGAGAACTAAATTGAAGTAAAAAAGAGGAGTTCACTTTAGGAGGAGTAGCCTCCTCGGTCTTTCACCTGGGTTGAGGGGAAGAAGTGCATTGCCAAACATGTATAGTAGGGTGGCCAGGCCGAAGGCTCCTATGAAGGCGAGGATTTCCCAGCTGTAGAGGTACTCGGAGAGCATCTCGGCTGGGTCTATGTGGGGTTCTTGGGTTGCATAGGGGGCTAGGGTGGCGTACATTGGATTCTCCTGGAGCTTGAGTGCCTGGCCCCCGTAGTTGAAGGGAACCAGTAGGAGCATGGCGATGCCTATTATTGCTAGGGCTCCTGAAGTTCTCAGAAGCGTGGTAGAGGGGGTGTTCCTTGCATCTAGGAGGTGCAAGATTGTTATCGCGGCTGGTATTGCGAAGCCTGGGAGCACGTAGCCTATCCAGAAGTATCCGCTCATGTAGCCCTTTATTATATCGCCTACTAGGGGCTGGGCGAGGCCCCAGCTGTAGAGTGCCAGGAGGCTCCAGAAGACAATCATAGCTGTTGAGGCGACCGCTGCTAGGTGCTCCCAGAGCACCATCCTTCTGAGCCCCGCGGTGGCGCATTCCTTCCTGCTGCAGGTGAGGAGCTCTAGGGAGGAGCCGAGCACGAATGCTGCTAGGACGAAGAATATCCCCGTGTAGACCCCATACCATGCCGGGACTGCTATGTTCATCCCGAAGGCCAGGCCCAGGTTCATCTCCAGGTTTATGCTGGTCACGAGGGTGATGCCCGCGAGTAGCTTCGTCCTCTGCTCCCCGGGTGCCCAGCCCCGTATCAGTGCTATCAGCAGGGCCGCGAGGCTGGCGGCGTATATCAGGTAGAGGAGGGCGTTCCAGGCTATCCTGGACTTGGGGTTGAAGCCCA
>JALTXS010000020.1 GCA_027048265.1 Desulfurococcales archaeon | reverse complement strand
CCGTGGAGAGGGCCCGGTCCTACGGGGCCACGGTCCTGTTCTCAGCCGAGGACGCCACCAGGAGCGACCGGGAGTACCTGAAGCAGGTCTACCGCGCTGTTGTTGACGCTGGTGTGAGGTACATTAACATACCCGACACCGTGGGGGTCATGACACCCTGGACGATGGAGGAGATAGTCAGGGAGGTAAAACAGGCCCTCCCCCCGGGCATAGATATTGACGTTCACTGTCACAACGACTTCGGTATGGCGACCGCCAACAGTATCGCGGGGGTCCGTGGAGGCGCGAACGGGGTGCAGGTAACCGTTAATGGGTTCGGCGAGAGAGGGGGCAACGCGGCGCTCGAGGAGGTTGTTGCGGCGCTCGAGTTCCTCATGGGGTTCAAGACAAACATAGATCTGAGGATGCTGAAGAGGGTCTCCGATGTCGTATCGGAGCGGTTCGGGATAAGGATGCCCCCCAACAAGGCTGTCGTGGGCCTCAACAGCTTCGCCCATGAGGCGGGCATACACGTGCACGGCGTCCTCGCGAACCCGAAGACCTACGAGCCCATACTCCCCGAAGAGGTGGGCAATGTGAGGAGGATAGTCCTGGGGAGGCACAGTGGCAAGGCGGGGGTAGAATACGTGCTTAGGCACATAGGCGTCGAGCCAGATAAAGACATGGTTCGCTATGTGCTGAAGCGGCTCAAGGAGGTCGCCCCGCGTATGAAGAGGGTGGACCAGGACATGGTGGCGGAGTGGGTAGAGGAGTACAGGGCCGCCAAGAGCATAGAGGGGATACCCGCGCCTGTCAAGGAGGCCAAGAGGGGTTGAGGACCCACAAGGTCCTACTGATACCCGGGGACGGTATAGGGCCAGAGCTGGCTCCCTTGGCCAGGGACCTGCTCCAGGCGATGGAGGAGAGGGGGATCGCCAGGTTCGAGCTAAGGGAAGCCCCCGCTGGTGACAAAACGCTGGAGGAGACGGGCGAGGCACTGCCTGGCGAGACCTTGGAGCTGGCAAGGAACTGGGCCGACGCTGTGCTTAAGGGCCCCGTGGGCGAGAGCGCCCGGGACGTTGTCATCCCCCTTAGGAGGGAGCTGGACCTGCACACCAACCTTAGACCCGCCTTCACGCTACCGGGTGTCCCCGCGGTGCGTGAGATGGACCTTGTCATAGTGAGGGAGAACCTGGAGGACGTCTACGTGGGAGCCGAATACTCTCACGGGGACCTGGCCTTCGCCCTCAAGCTTGTCACTGCTGGGCAGACCAGGAGGGTCGCCCGACTCGCGGCGAGGATAGCGAAAGGGAGGAAAAGTAGAGTTACTATTGTCACCAAGTCTAACGTCCTCAGGGTGACCGATGGCCTGTTCAGGAGGGTTTCGGAGGAGGTTTTGAGCGAAGAGGGAGTGGAGCATGAGCACATGTACGTTGATGCCGCCGCTATGGAGATGGTGAGGAACCCTCTGAGGTTCGACGTTGTGCTTACTATGAACCTTTATGGGGACATTCTCAGCGACCTCGCCGCTCAGGTCTCTGGCAGCCTTGGCACAGCTGCCTCGGCCAACGTGGGGGATGCGAAAGCCATGTTCGAGCCCGTGCATGGGGCAGCCTTCGATATAGCGGGAAAGGGCGTCGCGAACCCCATATCCACTATTATGAGCGTGGGCTTTATGATGGATTGGCTGGGCTATGGCAGCGTTTATAGGGCGATTAGGGAGGCTGTGGAGGGTGCCCTGCGTGAAGGAGCTCGTACTCCCGACCTTGGCGGGGGGTATTCTACCGTGGAGTTTTACCGTGTTTTTAGGAAGCACTTGGACTCTCTACTCTCCTAGGTCTAACTCAATTCCGAGCCCTTTCCACATGGTTGTCTAGGGGTTTCCCCGTTGCCGTACTGTGCAAGGAGGGGTGATTGGAATGAATGGCGAGGACAAGTGGTATAGCTACTCGGCCCGCATACTCGAGGCCCACACTGGGAGGAGCGGGCTATCCGAGGACCAGATAGTAGTGGTGAAGCCCGACTACCTTCTCATGAACGACATAACCTTCCTCCTAACGCTGAGGATACTAGAGAAGACCGGGGCTGTTGCCAAAGCTGACTGTAGGAGGGTGCCTACCATAATAAGCTTCGACCACTACGCACCCGCCCCCACCGCGGATATAGCTACAAGCCATGCCAAGATGAGGAAATACGCACGACAGTGGGGATGCACCCTCTACGATATTGGCGATGGCATCATGCACCAGCTAGCCGTGGAGGACCACATGGCCCCGGGCGACCTGGCGCTGGGGGCGGACAGCCACACTATAACCTATGGCGCAGTGGGCGCGTTCTCCAGCGGCATAGGCAGCACCGAGGCCGCATATATAATGGTATATGGGAGCATATGGCTCAAGGTTCCCCGAGTAGTAGACTATGTTCTTGAGGGGAGGCTGGAGGAGCCCCTCACGGGCAAGGACCTAGTCCTCCACATCCTGGGCATTGAGGGCGGGGACGGCCTCATATACAAGAGCGCCGAGTTCACAGGCCCCGGCCTCTCCAGCCTCTCCATCCCAGACCGCCTCACGGTGGCCAACATGATGGTCGAGGCAGGTGCCAAGACGGGGATATTCCCCAGCGACCCCGTGCTGAGGAGGTGGATGGAGGAGACCCGAGGCGGCTATAGGGAGCGCGTCCCCCTGCCCCCCAAGCCCGTTGACGGCAGAGGTGATGCCAGGTTCATAGACCTAGGCAAGCTGGAGCCCATGGTCTCAAAGCCCCATGCGCCCTACAATGTGGCGGGCATTGGAGAGGTCGAGGGAACCGAGGTGGACCAGGTCTTCATAGGAAGCTGCACCAACGGGCGCCTAGAAGACCTCGTAGCGGCGGCGAGGATTATAGGTAAACATGGTATAAAGAGGGGGGTCAGGGTCATCGTGACCCCCGCGAGCAGGAGAGTCTATAACAAGGCTTTGGAGATGGGTGTTCTCCAGAAGCTCCACCAGGCAGGCGCAGTTATAGCGGTGCCGGGATGTGGGGCCTGCTTCGGGGCCCACCTAGGCGTCGTGGGGGAGGGCGAGGTCATGCTCTCCACAAGTAACAGGAACTTCCCCGGAAGAATGGGGAGCCCCAAGGCCGAGGTCTACCTCGCCTCACCCTACACTGCAGGCGCTACTGCGGCTGAGGGCAAGATAGCTGACCCACGCAGGTACATAAGACACGGTAACTGAGCTACTAGTCTTTGTACACTTTTTGACCCCATGGTTTCTCGATAAGCATTATATTTCGGTACAAGTACAAGCAGTTTTCTTCTATTTCCACTATTGGGTTCTGCCACTTGGGGGGAGGTCCTTACCCGATGTTATTGCACTTACCTTATAATCTCTCAGGCGAAACATCTGGACTTGTGCGGGAGTTTTCCGCTGGTGACCCCGATGAAGAACAGGGGACATGGAGAAGCACTGAGGGTCCTAGCCCCACCGCGGGAGCATGGTGCCTATGGCGTTTGGCTGGCGAGTATTGGCTACGGGCTTGCCTCCTTAAGAGAGCCTGACCCCCTCCTGCTTTCCTTGGGCCTTGCAGCGTCTCTTCTGGTGCTATTCTCACTGGACTATGTTAGGGTCGCTCGACTCTCAGGTTACTCGCCCCTAGTGATTGGCTTGGTTTCCCTGCTCTATCTCCCACTGGTGGTTTCCCGGGTGCCCCTCTCCCTGGCGCTTGTAGCAGTAGCTCTGGTTCTTCTATTTGTAACACTCTCAAGTCGTAGTCTTACAAATATTGCCGGCGCAGGACTCATTGGGGCCTCTGGAGGATTCGTGCTCCTCTCGGGCAGGGTGACCGACCCCCTGGCCCTCTTCTTCCCTATCGCCTACAACATTCTGGCCACCAGCCAGGCTCAGATGAGGGTAACGGGGCCCCGTCCTCCAAGCCTGGTAAGTGAGGCCCTGGGTGCCTTGGCTGTGGTTTTCTTCGCCCTGCACTTCTGGAGCTCTGACTGGGGGGTCTTTGTGGCTGTTCTGCTCCTGGGTGACGTGTTATCACGCTACCTTCTTAGACTCGGGGGCGCATATGATAAGTTGGGTCTGAAGAAATATGGTGTGATGGAGTTCCTCCGCACCGTTGCGGTACAGGTCCTGGTCGGCCTTCTCATAAGGTGATGCACTTGAGAGTAAGCCTGGTCAAGGTCTCAAACTACCCCCTCGCTGGGGGGCTTCTCGCCTCACTGCTCGGCATCCTCCTCGTCCACTTTAGGCCAGGAAGCCACCCTCTTCTCATGCTCTCGGGTGCTGCATTCTCCTTCCCCACGGCCATGTTCATACTATTCTCGTCAGGATACAAGAGAGGCGGGGACCGAGAGGGGGCAGAGGCGCTGCTCGCCATAATATCGTCGGCCATGGCCCTGTTTGCTGTCCTAGCCATCCCCTTGAGCTTAGAAGCATTCAAGCTGGCTGCCACCCTGTCCCTCCTGGCCCTCCTCGGGTTTTCCTTCAAGCAGCTTGAGGGTAAGTGGAGGTGGCCCCACTGGCTCCTACTAACCTACCCCCCGTTGTCGGGGCTACTAACCCTGCTAGCCAGCATTGCAATGGGGTGGGAGGTGCT
Source organism: Desulfurococcales archaeon (assembly GCA_027048265.1). Lineage (GTDB taxonomy): Archaea > Thermoproteota > Thermoprotei_A > Sulfolobales > Fervidicoccaceae > JALTXS01. The sequence goes on along the minus strand of JALTXS010000020.1, from coordinate 1,456 downwards.
GGATACTGGGTTGGCCCTGGGCCTCTACTACGCGGCCCCGATGATAACCAGCGTCTCCCTACTAACCAGTAGTAGGAACTACGGGAGCAGCTGGGCTCCCCACTGGGTCATAGCCCCCCTCGCGCTGTCTGCAGTTGGTCTCTTTTTATTCCTGAAGGGCAACCCCTTATTCTCCATTGCATCAGGGCTCCATCTGGTCATCCATTTCCTCTCTATAAGGCTTTGGGGAGCTTGGGGGTTCTGGTCCAAGCTTCGGTCTTCTAAAAACCCCTACTACAGAAGAGGCGGCTTCGCGCTCATAGCCAGCCATTTTTCGGCGCTTTTCGGCGCAGTTGTGTTCACACTATTAGCCGCAAGAGTCCTAACCCCAGGGGAGGCGGGATGGCTCCTCGCTCTGATACATGGGGTCTACCTGGGGTTTATGGCTCCCCACATACACTACCACACCATAACGATGCTTCCCCAGATAACCCCCTTGAAGCCCACCCGCCTGTTCCTCCTACCAGCGCTAGCGCTGTGGCCCTTTGCAACACTTGCCCGGCTATACGAGCCATTCTTGGGCCTGGTCCTCGTAATAGCCGCCCTGGTGGGCCTCCTGGCCGAGTTCAGGCCAAGAACCCTGCTGGCTTGGCTCTACTTCCTGACAAGTAGATGCAGCATGCCCCACGCCTGCAGATACCCCCAGTGGGCTCGAGGCTAGCTGGATAAGAGGGCCTCTGCTTCCCTCCTAACCAGCTCGGCCTCAACGGGGATGGGGCACATGATGTCAACCAAGACGCCGGGTCCCTCCCACAGCACCATGACTGGGTAACGGGGGTGGGGCGCCCAGACCCTGTAGTTGGGATGACTCCTCATCGCCCTTCTACAGCTGCGCATTACCCTGAGCCCCTCAAGAACGGAGCGTGCCTTTTCACCAATGTTTTCTTCCAGTATCCTATAGAAGGCCCTGTCAGAGTCCCTTAGGCTTCTCTGCTCGCGGACAGTCGGGTTACGCAAGAGGAGCAGACGGGCATGGTTGCCCCTATAGTGTACTAGCAGCACCTTCTCACCCGACTCGCCGATGATGAGGAGGCCCCTGAAGAGGCCCCCGTATACCGATGCTCTTCCCCCTAGCATGGGCCCTAGTTCTCCCAGGAGCCTCTGCACAGGTTGGACCTGTCTTGCTATAAGGGAGTGTAGCAAGACCGCGTCAACAGGCAGGCTCGCTATGACTATTAATGCTGCTAGCAGAAGGCCCCGCTCACCTGTTTTCGCGTAGGCGAGTAATAGTATAATCGCAACAGCTACCGAGACGACCAATAACATAACCGTAAGCCTCCTTAGCCCTCTCCTCATACGGCTCAGGGCCTCGGGCTCTTGCTCAATCCGGCCTCCGCTGACTTCCACCATGGCCCCCATCCCCGTTCACATCGTCTTTTCATTATTAGAAAAACACTTTCAGATGTATGTCCTAGAA
>JALTXS010000019.1 GCA_027048265.1 Desulfurococcales archaeon | reverse complement strand
TAAAGAGCGAGGGGAGGAAACTGGGCACAATAACAGTGAAGGCCAAGACCACCAAGTGCCCCACTCTACCCCCAAGGCTGGAACTCGTCTCGGTGCCTGGCTACAGCATGGTGGTTCCCCTGGACATCCGCCTAGAAGGCCACCCTCCACTCAGGGCAGTGTACAACCCCATAAACTCCAACATAACTGCGACGCTTGCAAGACACGGGCCTGTGGAAGACCCCCCGCTCAACCGTTCCGACGTGCACCTGCTAGTAAGACTCGGCGACTCCACACGGCCGGGTTTCTACAGCTCCAAAGGCCCCGGTGACTTCGTGAGGCTCGAGTACAGGGATGCTGGAGGCAAGTGGCGCCCCCTTCTCCCGATTAGCATAATTGTCTTGGGTGAGAAGGCGTAGTCGTATAGAGGGCGTCGTCCAAATGCCTTCACGTCATCCCCCGGTGCCCCGTCTCCGGGGTAGGTGACGGGAGTACAACTCATCCGCCCCCCAAAATGTTATTATTCCAGGAGGCGCTAAAACCCTGCCCATCCCACGGCCGCGGCGTGGAAATAAGACTTAATATCAACTGGGCCCCAAGGTAATGCGAGGAGCCCCCGGGCCCCGAGGCGTGGCCTGTGAAGACTACCTGGCCCGGGACCCACGGGTTGGAGGAGGATTACCATGAGCGGAGAGAGGTTCCTAGCCCTCCACGCGGCTGGCGCCTTTGTCCTGGACTCTGAGGGCAGGACAGGCGAGCACGAGCTTGGAATCAAGGACATTGACGAGGCGGTGGCCCAGATTCTCGACTACGAGGACTCCGACCGTGCACCGGGGTTCCTGGCGAGGCTCTTGGAGAGGCTGGACAGGGAGAGCCCCCTAGTAGTTGAGACCGAGAAGCTGGCCCGACTCTTGTCCAGGCAGGGCTTCCGCGATGTCAGAGTGGAGTCGGCTCACCCTGTGTTCAGGGGGTTCCGGTCCCGTCTGGCCTCGATGCTTGTGGAGCAGGGTATGTTCCCCAGCGTAGAGGAGTTCCACAGGTACATGCACGACTTCACCATGGAGCACACGAGGAGGAGGCTGAGGAAGGCGGCGCAGAAGAGGGACCTCCTCGCAGCCCAGGCTATTAGGGCCATTGACGACCTTGATAAGACCTACAACCTCTTCGTTATAAGGCTCCGGGAGTGGTACAGCGTACATTTCCCCGAGCTCGACGACCTGGTGAGGGACCATGAGCAGTACGTGCGGCTGGTGGCGGAGCTCGGCCACAGGGAGAACTTCACCCTGGAGAACCTTAAGAAGCTCGGCATACCCGAGCAGAGGGCCCTCCGTATAGTCAAGGCGGCTGAGGAGAGCATTGGCGCCGACCTGAGCGAGTTCGACATAGAGCCTATACAGACTATAGCACGCATGGCGTGGGAGATGAGTGAGCTACGGAAAAGGCTCTCTGACTACATAGACACCGTCATGAGGGAGGTGGCGCCCAACATATCCGCCCTGGTGGGCAGCCTGCTCGGCGCCCGTCTTATAAGTCTCGCGGGGAGCTTGGAGGAGCTGGCCAAGATGCCTGCCAGCACCATACAGGTCCTAGGGGCCGAGAAGGCCCTCTTCAGAGCCCTCCGCACCGGGGGGAGGCCCCCCAAGCACGGCATAATATTCCAGTACCCCGACGTCCACAAGAGCCCCCGGTGGCAGAGGGGCAAAATAGCCCGGGCACTGGCCTCCAAGCTGGCCATCGCGGCCAAGGTTGACGCGTTCACCGGCAGATACATAGGCGATAAGCTGGTTCAGGAGCTCCGCAGGAGGATAGAGGAGATAAAGAAACTATACGCAAAGCCCCCCGCAAGGCCCCGGGAGGCGGCTCCAGCGCAGCGGGCTCCTTCCACCGGCCGCAGGCCGGGCAAGCATGGTAAGAGGAGGAAGAAGGGCAAGGGTAGGAGGAGGTGATAGGCCATGAGCGAGCCCCTGAAAGTGTACCCCCACCCCGCCAACAGTAGGGTGTTCGTGATAGAGTTCGAGGATGGCACGACTAAGCTTGCCACCAAGAACCTGGTGCCCGGCACCCGTGTCTACGGGGAGAGGCTATACAGGATAGCAGGCGTGGAGTACAGGGAGTGGAACCCCTACCGCAGCAAGCTCGCGGCCGCCATTGTTAAGGGCATACAAGCCGTTCCCCTCGGGGAGGGGGACAGGGTCCTCTACCTAGGAACGGCCACGGGCACGACCCCCAGCCACATCAGCGACATCATAGGGGAGAAGGGCGTCCTCTACGGTCTTGAGTTCGCCCCGAGGGTCATGAGGGAGTTTCTCATAGTCGCCAACCAGAGGCCCCACATAATGCCCATCTTGGGCGACGCGCGCAAGCCCTGGGAGTATAGCCACCTCCTAGAGACGGTCGACGTGTTATACGCTGACGTGGCCCAGCCCGAGCAGGCCTCTCTTATCGTCGATAACGCGAGGATGTTCCTCCGCGAGGGTGGCCACCTATTCTTCGCAATAAAGGCGAGGAGCATAGACGTAACCGAGGAGCCTACCGAGGTCTACAAGAGGGAGATTGACACCCTGGAGAAGGGAGGCTTCAGCCTGGTCGACGTCACCCATCTTGAGCCTTATGACAAGGACCACGCTATGGTCCTCGCCATGTACAAGGGCTGAGAGCCCGCTGGGATAAAAGGTCTGGCACGCTATGGTTGACAGGATACCTCAGGATAGGGATAGGCCTGGGTCGTCCAGGTTTTTCGAACTTTTCTTCCAGAGGGAGGCCCCGCACCTTTACAGCGAGCCCGTTGAGACTCTTCTACTAAGCGAGGCGGGGGAGGGTAATGTCAGGATTAGGCTGTCCAGCGGGGAGTATCTTGTCCTCTACTATGCTGATATAAAAAGATTAAAGGAGCTGGTGCCGAGATATTTATATGGGAAGACAAGGCTCCCCCTGCACTTTAAGCTAACCGAGACGAACCCTCCCAAGCTGAGGATAGTTGGAGGAGAGTGGCAGAGACGCGTAATACACTATCTCCTGACAGGGGAAATCGCGTGGAGGCCGCCCGAGGAGGTGGGTGAAGAGGAATTCTCGAGACTGCTGAGGACCCTCAGGAGCCTAATACACCTAAGCTTGGAGAGGAGGGGGGTGTGAGTAATGCATAGGGAGAGGAAGGCTGGGAGGAGGTACGTGGACCTTGTGGAGGAGCTGGCCAGCCGTACGGAGAAGACCCTGGCGCGGCTGGGTTACAGGCAGGTTCGTGTCGAGACACCCCAGGATGTCTTCGAGCGTAGCATAGACATAATAGCATGGAGCCCCGAGGACGCTGAGAAGAGGATACACGTCAAGGTCACCCTAGACCTCAGCGCTCTCTCCAACCAGGAGATAAGCGACATGCTGAGCTTCAGCAAGACCCTGGGATCCAAGCCGGTCATAGTGAGCGAGTATGACCGAAGGATAGACATGCACGATGACGTAGTCTATGAGAAGAACACCATCCCCGCGGTGAACTCCAACACCCTCGAGGGGCTCCTGGGCGGGGACCCCAGCCTCTTCATAGTGGGGAAGAGGGGGGACTTCTACGTCAGGATAGACGGGGAGAAGCTCAGGCTGAGGAGGCTTGAAAAAAACCTGAGTCTGGGCGAGATAAGCGAGGTCCTGGGGGTCTCGCGGAAGGCGGTCTACGAGTACGAGAGGGGGAGCTTCGACGTGAGCGTGGAGGTGGCGGAGAGGCTTCTAGAGCTCTTCGGCGATGACATAACCAAGCCCTATGACCTCTTCGAGGAGGAGGTGGGCTCCCACGAGACGAGGACCCCTAGGCCCGATAACAGGCTCGAGGATAGGATAATGAAGGTCCTAAGCACCCTTGGCCTCAGCGTCTATCATGCCAAGAAGACCTTCGTGGACGTGCTGGGCAAGGGTGAGGACGCCCATGTGCTGGTGAGCGTGGAGCACACCCGTTCCAAGGCTAGTATAGAGGAGAAGCTCAGTCAGCTGGAGAAGCTAAGGCACTTCAGGGAGGTCAGGAGGATAGTGGTTGTGGAGCACGCTGGGAAGAATGTCTCCCCCGAGGACGAGGACATTGTGGTCTACCGGGGGGACGAGGTCGAGAAGGGCCTGAGGAAGACCCTGGAGGACCACTGATAGGAGAGAGAACGCCCTTTGGACTGCAAGAGATTCTTCGTAACAGGCCCCCCCAGGACGGGCAAGAGCACGCTTATGGAGAGGCTCCTACACGAGGCGGAGAAGCAGGGGCTAAGGGTGGAGGGCTTCTTCACCCCCGAGGTCACCCAGGGGGGCAGGAGGATAGGATTCGACATACAGGTCATACGGGGCCCCCGGGTTCCCCTCGCCCGTAGGAAGCCCCTCGGTGACGAGAACCTCAGGTTCGCCGGCTACTACCTCAACCCGGGTGCCTCCGAGGTCTTCTCCAAGCTCCTTCCCCGCAGTCCCAACCCTGGTACACTGCTAGTCCTAGACGAGATAGGCCCCATGGAACTCTACGTGCCCGGGGGGAAGGAGTACTTCTACGAGGTCCTCCGAACACCCTCCCCCCGAGTAGCAGGCGTGGTCCACAGGAAGCTCTACTCCTATGACCCCCAGCTTGCCAGGCTGGTTGACTTCACCGCGATGGTACTGCGCCTGGGTCACGTGACCTGGGAGGAGGCATACAGGCGGGCTTTGGACTGGCTTAAAGAATGTGCCCAGCCCTGAGCGTGGGCCTCCCCCGGCTGGGCTGGTGCAGATTAACAGGGGGCGGGTGCGAGCATGGGGGGAGAAGACGCGGTTTACTGGAAGGAGCGAGGATTCACCGAGGTAAATGAGGGCAGGGTGAGGCTGTTGGTGCCTGACCCCAGACTATATATGCGCCCCGACGGCCAGCCCGAGCCCGCGTGGGCCCCCGTCTTCTACAATCCGGTCATGAGGGACAACCGTAGCCTCACTGTGGCCAGCATACTTGCATACAGGGGATGGCGGGTAAGGGCTTTCGCCGACCCCCTGGCGGGGGCCTGCCCCCGGGCGCTTAGGGTTCTATTGGAGGCAGGGGTATCTAGTGCGTACGCGGCTGACATTGACCCCCTCGCTGTCTCGGTTTGCAGGGCCAACAAGCTCCTCAACGGGGTGGGGAGCGAGCTTATAGTTGAGAGAAACGACGCTAACTCGTTCATGTATAGGCTAGACTACGAGGGCATCCCCATGGATGCGGTTGACCTGGACCCCTATGGGTCCCCCGTATACTACGTTCAGGCTGCCTCCCGGCTGCTGGCGAAGAGGGGGCTCCTGATAATGACCGCCACAGACCTGGGCCCCCTTGAGGGAAAGTATCCCTCCGTCGCCCTCCGGAGGTATGGAGCAGTGGTGGGGAAAACGACCTTCTCCAAGGAGATGGCCGCCCGCGTCCTAGTAGCGGGAGTCGCCCGGCTGCTCACCCCCTTCGACCGCTCCGTGAAACCCCTCCTAACCCTCTATGAGAGGCACTACCTCAAGCTGGTGCTGGAGGTGGAGCACTCGAAGGGAGCGGCAACCTCTACGGCGGGACAGATGGGGCTCCTGTGCGTGGACGAGAAGGGCATGCCACGTGGGCACCTTCCCCTTGAGGAGCTTACCCGGTCCCCACGGAAGGCCGGGGGGGAGGGGGAGTGCTGGAGGTCCATTGGCCCCCTGTGGCTGGGCCCCCTCTGGGACGTTGGCCACGTGGAGAGGGTATTGGAGGCAGCAAAGAGGGAGGGCGGCGTGCCTTTCTCGGGCAAGGCTGTGAAGAAGCTGGAGTTAATGGCGGAGGAGGCGAGAGTGTCCACGCCATACTATTATAGGATGGACCTGGTCCACGCGATTGCTGGTAAGGGGGAGATGGAGCCCCCCCAAGCAGTGGTCGAGCGACTGAGGTCGATGGGCTACCGTGCGAGCAGAACTCACTTCGACACACGGGGGATAAGGACGGACGCGTCGCTTCAGGAGCTCCTGGAGGCTCTTTCCTGAACCTTCCTCTCGAGCCACTCGTTCAGAATTATGCAGTCTCTCGGAGACCACCGTCCCCCGGGTCCGCAGTCGCTGTAGTACTTGCATGTGAAGCAGGGTATTTCTACAAGGGTATCCAGCTTTACATCTAGCCTTATCTTGCGGGGGACACCGTAGAGCTTGGTTACCCTACGACCATCTATCGTGACGGTCTCCTTCTTTATCAGGCCCTTCCGGCTGAGCTTCATCACGAGCTTGGCTATCTCCTT
>JALTXS010000018.1 GCA_027048265.1 Desulfurococcales archaeon | reverse complement strand
CAGCCAGGGCCTCATGAAAAAACCCCCCAAGACCACCAGGGCCTTCTCCCAGCAACTCCTCAAAACCCTACAAAAACTATACGGACAAAACCTCGAAAACTACCCCACACCAGAAGGAAAACTATGGGTACTGGCCCTACAGATAGAGAGCACTCAGCAAGACTAGTCCGTTTAAACGTTTTTGCACACAGTTAACGAGATTGTTAACAACAGTGTTTTTTCCTAAGAGTGTATTCTTATTTACACTTTACACTATTTTCACTCGGAATGGGTTCTACGTGCGTGGGTCTCCTAGATTATCTTCTCTATGAGGATGCGGTATTCCCCGCCCTCCTGTCTGCTCTCAAGGACCTGGTATCCCAGGGTGTCGCCCAGCTGGGTTAGGGTGTACCAGGTGTCGGGCTTGGCCACTATTACCTCAACCCTCTCTCCGGGCCTCACTTGGTTGAGTATGTACCTCTGTATGGCTTCTATCTTGCTCGCGGCGCACTTGTCCTCCACCCTCCTGAAGTCTATCCGGCGGAGCTGCTGGGGGGTCTCCGTCTCCATGGACTTCACCCCTTCCATGGTGGGCGGTTGTGGCAAGTTGTGTTTCACGGGGGAGGGTTTCTCCCCTGGTAGATGGGGGGTTTGTGGGGAAAAACCTTGTGTCCGGACCCGTGGCCCGGGGGTCTTGTTAGGGGCTATTCTTTCTTGGGTTCCTCCTCCTTCTCTATGGGGACGCCTACCATGTTGCCCCACTCGCTCCACGAGCCGTCGTAGACCCTCACCTTGGGGTACCCTAGTATCTCCTTTAGGACGAAGAAGGTGTGGGCCGCCCTCTCCCCAATGCGGCAGTAGACTATGACCTCCTTATCAGGGGTAACACCCTTGGACTCGTAGAGGCGCCTCAGCTCCTCGGCGGGCTTGAAGCTGCCGTCATCTGCGACGGCCTGCTTCCAGGGGATGTTCACTGCACCGGGTATGTGGCCGGCCCTCTGGGTCTGCTCGTTAGGGTACTCGGGAGGCGCTGTTATGAGGCCCTTGTACTCCTCGGGGCTCCTGACGTCCACGAGAACCACGTTGGGGTCGCGGAGCTTCTTGAGCACGTCGAGGAAGAAGGCCCTTAGGCTGAGGTCCACGTCTTTCGCCTTGTACTGGCTGGGCTCTGGCTTGGGGGGCTCTTCCTTGGTGAGGGGCCTCCCCTCCCTTATCCACCGGTCCCGTCCTCCGTTGAGGAGGCTGACCTTCTCGTGGCCGTACATCTTGAAGACCCAGTAGGCGAAGGCGGCGAACCAGTTGCTGTAGTCCCCGTAGAGGACCACGTGGTCCTCGTTCTCCACGCCCAGCCTGCTCATGAGGGCTTCGAACTCCTCTCTCGACACAACGTCCCTCTCAGGGTACCTGTTTAGGTCCCTCTTCCAGTCCACCAACAGGGCCCCGGGTATGTGTCCCAGCTTGTAGGCGGTCTCGGGGTCGTAGTCCACCTCCAGCACCTTGACCCCGGGCTTGCCCAGGTTCTCCTCCAGCCAAGAGGGCTCTACTAGGGGTATGTTCCCTGCCATTCTCAACACCCCTCGGCAAAACGTTTTGTGTTTTTTGCAATATTTTCGCAACAATAGAGGAGAAAAACCACTCGCATATACAACAGGCCTCAACCTAAACAAGGCCACATGTATCCACCATGCTGGAAACAAGATGCCAGGCACAACCAGACCAGTTCAAAGAACATTACGAGGTCCAGCGCTGCAGGGTCATATTGGGAATGGTGTTCCGACGGAGCGTAGTTCCAGAGGAGGGTGAATACACCGACGGTTTTCAGCAGTTCTGCGAGCCAGTCTATTAACTGGCTTGGGCCCAGTTGGGTTTGAGGCAAAAAGTCGTTCTTTGGTTAGCATTGTCATTCAAAGATGACCATTTACACAGCCTTAGACTGGATTATCCTCGCATGAAGCGGGCCAGCGTGTGTGGATGTCCCCTAGGTCTGGTGGGGAGTTTGACAAAAGTTGTCAAACCCAACCTTTTTCCCCCAGCGTGCGGTAGACTCCCCTAGCTTCTCAATCAAGGGCTAGAGGAGCTGTGGTATGCTAGTCTACCGTACGTTGTTGGTGGTCCTTGTATTAGCGGTTCTGGCAATAATAATACCACTGTCATCGGGGGAAGCACAAGCGGAAACCTACTATGTTGACACCGTTGGGGACTTCCTAGACGCGGTACAGCATGCCAAAAGCGGTGACTCCATAGTCTTCAGGCAGGACCTTGACATAAACCTGCGATCCTACACCCGTAGGCTGAGTGGCAGTGGGCCGGGCCAGGAGCTGTATAACGGACAGTGGACTTTCTACAATCTCAGCAACATGGTGATAGAAACCACGGGTAACGTAACCGTCACTCTGAGGGGGTTCGCCATAAGGTTCAGCGGCTGCGACCACATAACGATAAGCGGGCTGAACCTGGACGCTGACGTGTGGATAGAGGGCTCCGACAATATCGCTGTTCGTGGCAACACCTTCCTGAATGGGCACATGCTGTGGATAAGGGGAGGCTCCGCTGACTACACCGTGGTTCTCAACCGCTTCCAGGACGGCGGGGGACTCCTTGTGGACGACGTAAGGGGAGGGGGTTTTGTTAGGAACAACACGGTTAACGGGTTCCACCTGACCTACTATGAGTTCAACTTTCCCAGCGACTTGGTAAGAGAAGTTTTCGTACAGGGCGACACGGTCCAGCACGGCCAGGTGGTTTTAGTTAACAGTGGGCATAATATGGAGCGCATTGTCCTGTGGAACATGAACATGACCCGGGCGAGGATAGGCTGGGTGAAGTTCCCCATAGTAATAAGCGGGTCATCAAAGGTCGTGCTCATGAACATAACGTTGGACTCGGGGGAGGTTAGGATATTCAACTCCAGCACCATTGTCCTGTACAAGCTCCGGATAAAAGAGGGAGCCATGAGAGTAAACGTCTTCAACACCAACGACTTCAGGGTCATGGACACCAAGATAGAGGAGGGAACCGCCCAGAACTATATGCTGCCAGTAGTCTTCTACATCGAGGACTCCAGCGACATAACGCTCACTAAAGTCAACGCCAGGCTCAACGACAGCTACCTGCTACGCGTGAGCGACTCCCGGATAGTAGTAGTGAAGGACAGCAACGTCACCATCCTTAAACCCAGGTCCGCTTCAGTATTATATCTCAAAAACGTCACTGGCGTCACGGTCGAGGGCAATAACTTCAAAGCAGAATACACGCGGGGATGGGGTTCCCAGTCCCCCACATTCGTGAGCTTACTTGGGGTGGACAACGCCACAGTTAGTGGGAACAACTTCACCGCAAACGTGGTGGAAAGTGAAGGAGAGCACGTTCGTCCCGTTCGCGACGGGACGGGAGTCGCCATCGCAGAGAAATCAGGCAGCCCAAGCACCCTGTTAAACGTGAGCGGGAACACCTTCAAGAACCTGAGCACCGGTATAAGCATAGGCAACCGGGGAATCAGGAACACCGTCATCGCTAGAAACCTCTTTGAAGGGGACAAGAAGGCCATCTACCTAGGCCCCAACCTACAGAACCTGACCATATACTGCAACGTGTTCAAAGACTCCCCGCTGGACGCCAGCCAGTCATACGGGGGGAGCAAAGTAACCATTTACATGAACGCGTTCCTCATGAACCCGCCAGCGAAGCCCTTCTACCAGGGAAGAATACGTGACACCATAACAAACGCCAGCCTCATATCTCCCACACCCATAACATACGAGTATGACTCCAAAGACTTTACCTCCAGGCTGGGCAACTACTACTCCTGGCACAACAACACCGACAGCGATGGAAACGGTATAGCAGACAACCCCATAAAACTGGCTGAGGACAGGACATACAACCCGCCGCGGAAAGTGTATGACAACTATCCCATAGCCGACCCCACCATTCTCAGGATATGTGGAGCACCTCTCCCCATCAACCTCACTGGCGGGGGAGGTGTAGGAGAAGGCGGTGGAGATAGTGGTGGAGGCGGTGGCACCGGGGCAGGTGGCGGCACTGGTGGGGGAGGCAGTGGCGGCCCTGGTACTGCTCCACCACCCCTCTACGTGGCACCAGAAAGCATCGTGTTCCCACCCTTGGCCCCGGGTGAAAAGGCGAGCCTCGTAATAACGATAGTCAACACGGGAAGCGATGCAGTAGAGCTCACCAAAGTAGTGTTCCGCAGCCACTCTGACGTGTTCACCACCAACCTCTCCACACCCAGTATGATCCCACCTGGAATGAGCGTGGAGGTTGAGATAACCTATAGGCCCAGGGCCTATACAACTTACAACACAGTGCTCGAGCTGAGAACCAACCTCACAAGCCAGCCCCAACTAGAGGTAACAATAACCGCGCCCACCAAGCAGGCGCCATCCCTCCCTACACAGACGGTTGAGAACCTCAAGAAGAGGATGGAGGCTTCCAAGAACCTAGGCACGGTAATCTCCCTGCTCACAGGAACCGTCTCGAACACGACCCCAGGTGCAGGTACTGGCAAAGCGGATGCGGCTCAGGTCTTCGGGCAGCTGAAGCAGATGGAGATAGACAAGCTGCTAAAAGGGATAAACGCGACCCCCACCACTAAGACCCTAGACGGGAACAGAGACGGCAAGATAGATGCCCTAGACCTCGTAGAATACCTAGCCACCAAGGGCCTTATGAAGACCCCGCCCGTCACAACAAAGGCCTTCTCCGAGCAGCTCATCAAATTGCTACAGAGACAATATGGTCAGAACCTGGAGGAATATCCAACCTCCGAAGGAAAACTATGGATACTGGCACTGTTAGAAAAGAGCCAGGAATCCTAAACGGGGTCAAGACCAAGGTTTTTTAACAGAAACCCGCCTGAGCACTCATGTAGGAAGCAACATGACTCGCAATTCTTTCCCGGTTATATCATAGGCAGTCTAGGATGGTAGGACATTTTCTCCGCCGACCCCTTCCACAAGAGTGCTAGAATATGACTTGCTATAGGGGTGCTGTTGATTAGCGTATACATTATGAGGCGGGCTCATGTGAGAACTGTATGCCATGAGCAGGGTTGAGAGGCTGGTCGATGAGGATTTAGTCACCAACCTCCAGGTTGGTGACACTGTTTCTCCTGTTCCCGTGTATGTATCAACGAGCACGTCCCAGAGCGGGGTTGTGCCAGCATGTTTTTGGGAATAAGATATTAGGTCAACCACGCTACATCAAGAATATATCATTCCCGCTCCGCTGGGTGAGGCTGTGGCACACGTGGAGAGCTTAGCAGGGGACCTAAAGGGCCTCTTAGGAGAAGGCAAGGTCCTCACAGACCCTCTTATAGTGGGCCTCTACCTCAGGGATGCCAGTGCCTACGAGGGCGTCCCAGGTCTCCTCGCGTTGCCCGAGACTTCCGAAGAGGTCTCCGCCATTGTTAGGTATGCTTACAGGCGTGGAGTTCCCATATACCCCATCGGTAGCAGTAGTAGCCTTGTGGGCTCCAGCGTTCCCCTAGAGCCCGGGATAATCCTCAGCATGGAGAGGATGAACCGTATTCTCGAGATAAGCATCCCCGACTCCATAGCAGTGGCCCAGCCGGGGGTGAGGCTGGGGGAGCTCAATGATGCCCTTGCCCCCCACGGGTACATGTTCCCCATAGACCCCAGCAGCTACACGATAGCCACCGTGGGAGGGGCCATTAACACTGGGGCCGGGGGCCTCCGGGGGGCCAAGTATGGGAGCATGAGGGACTGGGTCCTCCAGCTCCAGGTCGTGCTCCCCGACGAGAGGGGGAGCATACTACGCCTGGGGTGCCGTACACTCAAGTGCAGGCAGGGCTATGACCTGGTGCGCCTAATAGTGGGGAGCGAGGGCACCCTCGCCATAGTAACGGAGGCCACCCTTAAGATAACCGTGGTTCCCGAGAACGTCGCTACGCTCGTGGCCTTCTACCCCAGCCTCGAGCAGCTCATGTCAGCCGTGGTGGAGATAAAGTCCAGCGGAATCGCCCCCTACATGCTGGAGTTCCTCGACCGCGAGACCACCCGTGTGACGGCTGAGTTCCTGGGCATGGGGGACAGGGTGGAGGACGCCCACACGCTCCTCGTTGGCCTTGACAGTAACCGGGAGGCCAGCAGGCGCATAGCGGAGAAGGTGGAGACCATACTGAGGAAGCACGGGGCCCTCCGCGTAGACCGGGCCCTCACCATGAGGGAGGCGGAGGAGAAGGGCCTCTGGGTGCTCCGGAGGAAGAGCTTCGCCGCCGCCTTCGCCCATGGGAGAAGGGTCCTGGGAACAGAGAGCGTCCAGCCCCTTGTGGAGGACATAAGCGTGCCCCCCACGAGGCTCGTCGA